>JAJECB010000287.1 GCA_022822245.1 Gammaproteobacteria bacterium | reverse complement strand
ATGTTCCGCTCGCCCGCCGGCCGTCCCTGACGGATGACGAGATGGCGGACTACGGGCGGCGCGTGGACGAGTTCGCGGCGTGGGTCAACGAGACGTGCGACGCGCCGTTCGCCTACCACCACCACATGGGCGCCGTCGTCCAGTTCGAGGACGAGGTCGACCGCTTCCTCGCGTGCACCGCGGACGAGACGGGCCTCCTCTTCGACACCGGGCACCTGAAGTTCGCGGGCGGAAACCCGATCGCGGCGATCGCCCGCTGGGGCCCACGGATCCGGCACGTCCACTGCAAGGACGTGCGGGCCGACGTGCTCGCGGGCATCGACTGGGAGCGGGACTCGTTCCTCGACGCGGTCCTCGCCGGCGTCTTCACCGTCCCCGGCGACGGGATGATCGACTTCGGCGCGGTCGCCCGCGAGCTGATGGCGGTCGACTACGAGGGTTGGCTCCTCGTCGAGGCGGAGCAGGACCCGGCGAAGGCGAACCCCCTCGAGTACTCCGCGAAGGGCCGCGCCGCTCTCGCCGACGCGGCCTCCGCCGCCGGCTACGAGGTCGTCCCCTGATCGCGTGAGTTTGTGACGCTCGCCCCGGACGATCGCGCCACCGGGGCGGCCGCCCCCGGCGACGGCCGGGAACGCGGCCCGTTTCTCCCTGCCGGCCCGTTGGCCTCGGGTGATCGAAGATCCCGGCCTCGCAACACGAAAGTTCGCAGATTCTTGCTGAATTCGAGGCCATTTCGAAGATTATTGTAAAGAAAGTACCGGAATTTGGCTGAATCCTATTGGACGGTCGCGCCGGCGGCCAATAGCGTCCGGCGTCTTCAACAGGCGCTCGTTCAGGAGGCAAGACATGAAGACGCTGCAAGCGACGTTCACCGGGGCCGCGCTGGTGGTTCTCGGCGCGACGGCCGTGGCCGGTGAGATCACCATCGCGACCGTCAACAATGGCCACATGATCGAAATGCAGAAGCTGACCGGTCATTTCGAGGAGGCCAATCCCGGCATCACGGTCAACTGGGTCACGCTCGAGGAAGGGATCCTCCGGCAGCGCGTCACCACCGACATCACCACGAAGGGCGGCCAGTTCAACGTCATGACGATCGGCATGTACGAGGCGCCGATCTGGGGCGCAAGGGGCTGGCTCGAAGAGCTGAGCTTCGGCGCCGAATACGACGTCGACGACATCCTGCCGGCCATGCGGGGCGGACTGTCGGCGAACGGCAAGCTCTACGCGGCGCCGTTCTACGGCGAGAGCTCGATGATCATGTACCGCAGGGACCTGGTCGAAGCGGCCGGCATGACCATGCCGGACAATCCCACCTGGGGCCATGTCGCGGACGTCGCGGCCGCGATCCACGACGGTGACGCCGGCGTCTACGGGATTTGCCTGCGCGGGAAACCCGGATGGGGCGACAACATGGCGTTCATCACCACGATGGCCAACTCCTTCGGGGCGCGCTGGTTCGACGGAGACTGGAAGCCGCAGCTCGACAGCGCGGCCTGGAATCACGCGGTCAGCTTCTACGTGGACCTGCTCAACCGCTACGGCCCTCCGGGGTCGAGCGCCAACAGCTTCAACGAGATCCTGGCCCTGTTCAACGAAGGGAAGTGCGGGATGTGGATCGACGCCACGATCGCGGCCTCGTTCATCTCCGATGCGCGGCAGTCGAAGGTGGCCGACCAGGTCGCGTTCGCCCAGGCGCCGGTGGCCGTCACGCGTCGCGGCGCCAACTGGCTGTGGGCATGGGCGCTCGCCGTCCCGGCCGGCACCAAGCAGGCGGATGACGCCAAGAAGTTCATCGAATGGGCGACGTCGAAGGCCTATATCGAGCTGGTCGCGGAGACCAACGGATGGGGTTCGGTCCCCACCGGAACGCGGCAGAGCACCTACGACGACCCGAACTTCCAGGCGGCGGCGGTGTTCGCGGACGCGGAGCTCGCGGCGATTCTCTCGTCCGATCCCTCGAACAGCACCCAGGAGCCCACTCCGTACACCGGCGTGCAGTTTGCGGCGATCCCCGAGTTCCAGGCGATCGGAATCGCGGTCGGCCAGCAGATGAGCGCCGCGCTCGCCGGAAACGTGTCGGTCGAGGAGGCCCTCGCCGCCGCCCAGACCGCGGCGGACCGCGAGATGCGAAAGGCGGGCTACTACTGATCCATGCCCGTTGCGACCCTCGCACGAGGGTGTTGACGGCTTCGAGGACGGGCGGTCTACTGCCGCCCGTCCTCCTTCGGTCGCGTCGGAGATCCGCTCATGAGCGGCCGCCTCGCAAAGATCCTGCAGGCGCCCAGCGTCATCATGCTCTTCCTCTGGATGGTCGTTCCGCTCGGCATGACCATCTACTTCTCGACGAGCCGATACAACCTCCTCTACCCGGAGCGAACCGGATTCGCCGGCGCCTCCAACTACGAGTTCTTCCTCACCGATCCGGCGTTCGGGCCCGCGGTCCTGAACACGCTGCGGCTGGTCGGGTCGGTGCTCGTCATCACCGTCGCCCTCGGACTGGCCCTCGCCATTCTCGTCAACCACCGGTTTCCGGGGCGCGGCATCGTGCGGGTCATGCTGATCTCGCCGTTCTTCATCATGCCGACGGTCAACGCCCTGCTCTGGAAGAACATGTTCATGAATCCGGTGTACGGCCTCTTCGCGGTCCTCTTCGGCGCGGTCGGGCTGGAGCCGGTGGACTGGCTCGCCGAGTTTCCGCTCGGTTCGATCATCCTCATGATCAGTTGGCAGTGGACGCCATTCGCGTTCCTCATCTTCATGACCTCGCTCCAGTCGCAGGACCGCGAGCAGATCGAGGCCGCGGAGCTCGACGGCGCAAACTGGTGGCAGAAGTTCCTCTACGTGACCGTTCCGCACCTCAGCCGGGCGATCGCGGTCGTCATCATGATCCAGACGATCTTCCATCTCTCGGTCTTTGCCGAGATCTTCGTGACCACCGGCGGCGGGCCCGGATTCGACAGCACCAACCTCGCGTTCCTCATCTTTTCCCAGGCCCTTCTCCAGTTCGACGCGGGCGTCGCCTCGGCGGGCGGGGTGATGGCCATCATCCTCGCCAACATCGTCGCGATCTTCCTGATCCGGCTCGTCGGCAGGAGCCTGGTGGTCAGGTGACATCCATGGAAACGGGCGGCCCGAACCTCCCGACACGCCTCCGGTCCGCGGCCGCCTGGGCGGCCGGCCTCGTCATGTTCTTTCCCGTCGCGTGGATGATCCTCACCAGCCTCAAGACCGAATTGCAGGCGATCGCGGTGCCGCCGCTCGTCCTCTTCGAGCCGACGCTCGACAACTTCGCGCTGGTGCAGGACCGCAGCGACTACTTCACCCATGCCTCCAATTCGGTGATCACCGCGTTCGGCGGCACGTTCATCGCCATTGCGGTCGCGGTCCCCGCCGCCTATGCGATGGCGTTTCACGGCGGCCGGTTCACCCGGGACATCCTGCTCTGGATGCTCTCGACGAAGATGCTGCCCGCGGTGGGCGTGCTGATGCCCGTCTACCTCATTGCGCAGAAGGCCGGGCTGCTCGACACCCGCACGGTGCTGGCGCTCATATTCGCGATGATCAATCTGCCGATCATCGTCTGGATGCTGTTCAGCTACTTCCGCGAGATCCCGTCCGCGATCCTGGAAGCCGCCCGAATCGACGGGGCGAGCGTGTTCAGGGAGATCGCATTCGTGGTGCTGCCGCTGTCCTGGGGAGGGGTCGTCTCGACGGCGCTGCTCAGCATCGTGCTGTGCTGGAACGAAGCATTCTGGTCGATCAACCTGACCGCTTCGGACGCTGGCACCCTGACCGCGCTCGTCGCCTCCTACTCGAGTCCCGAGGGCCTGTTCTGGGCGAAGCTCTCCGCGGTGTCGACACTTTCGTGCGCACCGATCGTGGTACTCGGCTGGTTCTGCCAGAAGCAGCTCGTCCAGGGCCTGACCTTCGGAGCGGTCAAGTGAATCCGCCGTTCGGACCGTCGATGTCGACGAAGGGAACGTCCTCGCCCGGGACGGCGCAGGGATGTCGATAATCGTTCCGGAAATCGAGATCGTCGACCGCTCCGCGGGCAGCATCCGGTACCTGGAACACGGCTGGCCGACGGAGCTCTGCCGGTGGCACGCCCATGACGAGTACGAGCTGCACCTGATCGTCGAGACCCGGGGCAAGGCGTTCGTCGGAGATCACATCGGGGTGTTCGAGCCCGGGAGCCTGTACCTCACCGGACCCCTGGTCCCGCACAACTGGGTAACGGATCCGGAGTCGTGGGACCCCGTGGCGACGCGCGACATGCTGGTGCAGTTCGATGACACGGGGCTCGTGATGGCCGAGTCCGCCTATCCGGAGTTCCGGGAGCTGAAGCCGATTCTCGAACTGTCGGCGAGCGGCCTCGAGTTCGTCGGGTTCGATCTTGATGAGGCGATGGACCGATTCGTCGAGATCCGCGAGAGCGCCGGCCTGAAACGGGTGCTCCTCAGCCTCGATTTCCTGATGCGGCTCAGCCGATGGACGAAGGTCCTTCCCCTCTCGGCCGCCCGGGTCACCAATCGGAGCAGCCTCAAGAACCATTCGAAGATCGTGGCCGTCATCGAGCACGTCGTGGCAAATTTTCGCGAGGAGCTCACCCTCGCCGATTCCGCGGAAATGGCCTGCATGAGCCCGAGCGCATTCTCGCGTCACTTCCACACCACGACCGGAAACCGATTCACCGACTTCATCAACCGGGTCCGCATCGGACAGGCGTGCGTCAAGCTCTACGAGACCGACGATCGGATCTCCTCGATCTGCTTCAACGTCGGGTTCCGGAACCTGGCCAACTTCAATCGGCAATTCTCGAGAATCAAGGGGATGACTCCACGTGCGTACCGCAACGAGGCACGCCGGGGTCTCGCCCGCTGACGGACCGCGGAACGCAAGTCGAATGACGGACCCGGAGGGAGTCGCGGCCCTGCTGCGTACGACGTACGACCGCGATGCGGCACGCGTTGGGGTCGTGCATGTCGGGGTGGGCGCCTTTCATCGAGCGCATCAGGCCGTGTACTTCGACGACATGATGGAGCGCACCGGCGATCTTGGCTGGGCGGTTGCCGGCGTCAACCTTCGCCCGGCGAGCTCCGGCGACATCGCTCGATTGCGGAGCTCCGGCGGGATGTACGTGGTCAAGTCCTACGACCCGGACGGTGGGTCGCAATACCGCCTGGTGCGCGCCCACAAGGCGCTATTCGACTGGTCGGCGGCGACCGGCGAGGCCGAAGGCATCGTCGCCGACGAAGGCGTTCGCGTGCTGTCGGTGACGGTCACCGAGAGCGGCTACTGCCTCGGCGATGACGGTGCGCTCGATCTCGGCCATCCCGAGGTCCGGGCCGAGCTCGACGCCGCGGCGAGGAGCTCGGTCTATGCCTATCTCCGGGCCGCGCTCGCGAGACGCCGCGCGGCGGGAGGGTGGCCCCTGACGGTTCTTTGCTGCGACAACCTGCGCGAGAACGGCACGATGCTGGAGCGGAATCTGGGGCAATACCTGGCTGCAGCCGGAGAGCCGGATCTCGCCGCCTGGGTTTCGGACCGCGTCTCGTTCCCGTGCTCCATGGTGGACCGGATCACGCCGCGCCCGGACGGGCGTCACGCGAGAGAGGTGGCCGAGCGGTTCGGCATCGGCGACGACTTCACGATCCACTGCGAACGCTTCAGGCAGTGGGTGATCGACGATCGCTTCGTGGGTACACGTCCCGATCTCGACGCCGCCGGAGCCGAGCTCGTCGAAGATGTTCGTCCCTACGAGGAGGCGAAGATCCGGATCCTGAACGGCGGGCATCTCGCACTCGCCTATCTTGCCGCGTTGCGCGGGTTCGAGACGTACGACGCGGCGCTCCGGGATCCGGCCCTCAATGCCTTCTTCGACGCGCTGACGACGACGGAGATCGTTCCCTCCCTGGATGGAGCGTCCCCGGTCGATCTCCCGTCCTATCGAGACTCGGTGAAGCGGCGCTTCCTCAACCGTTCCATCGCCGACCCGCTCGCGCGGATCGCGATGGACGGGGTCAGCAAGTTCCCGGTGTTTCTGCTGCCGACCATCCGGGCGTGCCTCGGGCGCGGCGTCATCCCCGGCTTGGCGATCACGTCGGTCGCGAGCTGGTACGTCTTCCTGCGTCGTCTCGAGGCGGGGCGTCTGCGCTTCGACTACGTTGACCCGAAGCTGCCGATGATTCGGCCGCTGCTCGGCAAAGGCCGCGAGGAGGAGTTCGCGCGTCTGGCCGGCCTCTGGGGAGACACCGCGCGCCAACATCCGGAGTTCGTGCGCGAGCTCTGCGCCCGAATCGCCGAGCTTGAAGCGGAGTACTCCGGAGCCTGACCGCCGGTTCGGTGCCGCTTCGGCTGTACGAACGTACGCCAATGCCCCCGGCCATTCGGGCCGTGGTTCGATCCCGAGAGTTGTCCCCGACGGCCAGACGGTGCGCTGGCGAAGCTACTTGCGAACCTCCCCCGGACGGCGGCCCGCGTATCGCTGGCAGGGGCGGCTCCGGTTGTGACCGCTTCCTCTCTATCGGGGGGAATCGGGGTCGGAGTGGGGTCCAAGGTTCTCCTGTTACAGCCAATAGTCTGCGCGACGATTCAAGATTTTTTGATTTCTATGGGTTCGGCGCGGCGGGCGTGTACTCGCGGACGTAGTCCATCAGGCTTGGAATGCCGGGCTCCCACATCGGCGTTGCCTCGGGACGCCAGATGTAGCCGAGTTCTCTCAGCGCGTCCTTCGCTGACCTCATCCCGTCCGCGTCGTCCGACGTTCCCGGTCCCTTGTGAATCGCCGTTTCAAGCTGGGAATCGTCGAGCATCGGCTGTGCCCCGAAGGCCTCCGCGACCGTTCGGGCGACCGGCAGGAGGTCGAGCTTCTCCAGCTCCTCGTAGCGATCGAGGTAGTAGTCGTTCTTCTCGCGGTCGAAGGCGGACTGGACGGCGTCCGCCGCCGACCGGGTCAACCGTCGGCGCGCCTCCGGCTCCGCCGCTTCCGTTGCCTGCCGCCACAGCGCGTCGCCCCAGAGTTGCACGAAGTACGGATAGCCGTGGGTCTCCCGGACGACATGGGCCAGCGCATCTTCGTCGATGTCGATGTTCTCCCCGTGAAGGGGCTGTCGGATCGCCTCCCCGGCGGCGGACGGATCGAGGCGGCCGACAGGACGGCGCTCGGCGCGGTTCCAGAACGACACGTTCATCGTATTGAGGTGGGACCGAAGGTTTGGGGTGCCCGCCAGCACCAGCAGGAAGGGCAGGTCTCTCCCTATCTTTTGACTGGCGTTCAATAGCGTGGAGCCTACCTCGCCATCCAGAGTATGCGCCTCGTCGAGCAGCAGAACGAGTGGCTTCTTGCGTACGCGGGCGCCCAGTACCTCGTCCAATGGGGCTGACTCGTTACGGCCGGTCAGCCAGGTGATGCCACGGAAGGAGACCTCGCTCGGCGTGAGACGCTCTAGCCACGTTGTCGGCAATACGCGTTGTACGAGTCTGGGTTCGTTCGGAATGTCTGCCGGAGTGAGACGGAGCACGTCTACTCCTGGGTACTTGGCGGCCTCCCGCTGCAGCCAGACGAGCAACGCGGTCTTGCCGTTGCCTCGCGGTCCGTGGAGCACAATCTCGCGCGGCGGGGCGAGGCCGTCCTGCAAGTCGCCGAGAAAGGCCCGGAAGAGCGCTTGCTCGGGTGTCCGTCCCGCCAGGTACGGCGGCAACCCGCCGGGACCCGGTCGAAACGGCCCCTGTCTGCTCCTCTTCTCCATGCTCCGAGTATATGCCGGGGCGAGAACGCTCGCCGGTCAGAAGGAGGAGTCGGGCTCCTTCAGGAACTCGACTTCCTCCGGGGTCGACTTGCGGCCGAGAACCTCGTTGCGGTGGGGGAAGCGCCCGAAGCGGTCGATGATCTCCTTGTGGCGCACCGCGTAGCCGAGGGTATCCTCATCGTCGAGGGAGGCGAAGAGCTCCACCGACCGCGCCTGCACGGCCGGATCCTCGCTGTGCTCGAAGGGGAGGTAGAGGAACTTCCGCTCGTCGATCGACATCGCGCGATCGAGGCCTCGTTCGACGGCTTCCGTCGCGAGGGCGAGGGCCGCCGGGTCGGCGGCGAACGCTTCGTGAGAACTCCGATACATGTTGCGGGGGAACTGGTCGAGGGCGATCACCGCCGCGAGCACCCCGCGCGCGGTCGCGCGCCAGCTCTCCGGGACCTCGTCACGAAGGGCCTCGTGCAACGCGAGAAATCGCCCGCGGATCCGGTCGTCCACCTCGTCGCCGCCCCCGAACCAGTCGTCGGGGGTGAGCTCCTCGAACCAGAATGCGAGCACCTCGTCGATCCGGGAGGAATCGGGACTGTGGTTCATGATGTGGCTTCCTCTCCGTCTTCGGCGTTCGCCGTCTCGCGGCGGTGGGCGGCGGCCATCTCTCCGAGCGAGGTGAAGTAGAAGTCGACCTCCGGCGGCTCCTCGACCACCTGCGTCGCGCCGAACCCGCCCGCCTCCGCGCGCCGGTGGATCCACGCGGTGGCGAGACCAAGGGACCGGGCTGTCGCGCAGTCATGGAAGAGGCTCTCCGCAGTGTGCAGGATGTCGCCCCTGGTCACCCCGAAGCCGCGCTCCAGACGTTCCAGCATGTAGTGAAAGTTCCGCGGATCGGGTTTGTAGGAGCCGATGTCCTGGGCGGTGTAGATCGCGTCGAACTCTACCCCGAGCCTTTCGTTGCTGGCCGCGAACCCGGCCCGGTGGACGTTCGACAGGATGACGAGCCGGAAGTGACCCTTGAGGTACCGGAGCGCTTCCGCGGAGTCCGGAAAGGCCGGCCAGTCCGGGACGGAGTCGCCGAACGCCCGGTCGAGCGCCGGGTCCGGGTCGATTCCCCATTCGCGGGCGATCGAGGCGTGGACCCCGGCGAGGACCTCGGGGTAGAGCGCCCCGGGGTTGCGCGCCTGCTCTTCGTGCTCATGGCGCCCGAAGGCGGTGACTCGTTCCTCCGCGTCGATCGCCCGTCCGGCGCGGGCGGCGAGGGGCTGGAGGGCGGCCGCGATCCCCGTCTCCCAGTCGATGAGGGTCCCGTAGCAGTCGAAGGTCAGGGTGTCGAAGTCGGCGAGCTTCATGCCGGGGTCTCCGTCTGGTGGGCGAGTCCCGCGGCCCGTACTTCGTCGAGGGTCGCACCCGGGGAGAGGGCCTGGGGGTCCATCACCACTTCGATGAGGGAGAGCCCGCGGTGGGCGAGGGCCTCGTCGAGGGCGGCGTCGAACTCCTCGTCGGTCTCCACCCGCACCCCCGAGCCGCCGAAGCTGCGCGCGAGCATCGCGAAGTCGGGGTTGGCGAGCCCGGTCCCGTACACGCGCTCCGGGTAGTGGCGTTCCTGGTGCATGCGGATGGTCCCGTACATGCCGTTGTTGGCGACGATGACGGTCAAGTCCGCGCCGTACTGGCTCGCCGTCGCGAGCTCCTGGCCGGTCATGAGGAAGCACCCGTCGCCCGCGAAGCACACCACCTGCCGGTCCGGGTGAACGAGCGCCGCCGCGACCGCGGCCGGTACCCCGTAGCCCATCGATCCCGAGGTCGGGGCGAGCTGGGTGCGGTAGGCGCGGTACTCGAAGTAGCGGTTCACCCATGCCGCGTAGTTGCCGGCCCCGTTGCACACGATGGCGTCCTCGTCGAGGCGTTCGCGGGTGCGGGCCACCGCGTGCTCCAGCCGCGCCCGCCCGGGGGTGGAGCGGGGCTCCGTCGACGCCCGGTACTCGGCCGCGCACTCCCGGGTCCACGATTCCCGGGACCGGTTCGCGGCGGGAGCGAGCTCCGCGATCGCGGCCGTGAACGAGGCGGCCGCCGCGTTGACCGCGAGATCGGGCCGGTACACGCGGCCGAGCTCCTCCGCCCCCGGATGCACGTGCACGAAGCGGCTCGCCGGGTTGGGGATGTCCACGAGCGAATAACCGCTCGTCGTGATCTCTCCGAGCCGGGTTCCGAGGGCGATCAGCAGGTCGCACTCCCGGAAACGCGTCGCGGTCCGGGGATTGATCCCGATGCCGGCATGGCCGCAGTAGTTCGGGTGGCGGTTGTCGATGTAGTCCTGGCAGCGGAACGAGGCGCTGACCGGCACGTGGTGCGCGGCGGAGAACCGCGCAAGGTCGCGGGCGGCGGCGGCCGACCAGCCCCCGCCGCCGACGATGAGCATCGGCCGCTCGGACTCGGCGAGGAGCTTCCCGAACGCCTCGACGTCGCTCGCCGCCGCCTTCGGCACTCCGGGCACGGCGGGGCGGGCGTCCGGCACGTCGGCGTGGGCGGAGAGCACATCCTCGGGCAGGGCGAGCACCACCGGCCCCGGACGCCCGGACGCCGCGGTGTGGAACGCGCGGCTCACGTACTCCGGGATCCGCTCCGTCTGGTCCACCTGGGCCACCCACTTGGCCATCTCCCCGTACATGCGGCGGTAGTCCATCTCCTGGAAGGCTTCGCGGTCCAGCATCCCTCGACCCACCTGGCCGACGATGAGGACGAGCGGCGTCGAATCCTGGAACGCGACGTGGACGCCGGCCGCGGCGTTGGTCGCGCCCGGCCCGCGGGTGACCATGCACACCCCGGTCCGGCCGGTCAGCTTGCCATACGCCTCGGCCATCATCGCGGCGCCGCCCTCCTGGCGGCAGACCACCGCCTCGATGCCCGGAAGGTCGTGGAGCCCGTCGATCGCGGCGAGGAAGCTCTCCCCCGGCACGAGGAAGACCCGGTCGCACCCCTGGATCGCGAGCTGATCGGCGAGGATCCGGCCGCCGTGGCGAAGGTTACGCATCGCCGTGCTCCCCGGCTCCCGGCGGTGAGATCGTGATCATCTGGCGTGCCTCCATCCGTCTCGTTCCGGAAGCGGAATTCTAACGAGGCTTCCCCCGGGACCGGAGCGGCCCCTGCGGCGGTATCCTTCGCTCCCATGACGCTGTTGAGAATGCGGGGGGTCGCGGCGACCGTCGGCGCCGAAGTCCTGTTCGAGGACGTCGAGCTTGCCTTCGACGAAGGCGAGCGAATATGCGTGACCGGCCGCAACGGGGCCGGGAAGTCCACGTTCCTTTCGATACTGGCCGGCTTGCGGGAGCCCGACGCGGGGCTCGTCGAGCGCCGGCCGGGGCTCAGGGTCTCTCTCGTTCCCCAGGTCCTTCCCGACAGGCTCTCGGGTTCCGCCCGCGAAGTGGTCCGCCGGGGGTTCACGGGCGATACCGAGACGGAGAGCTGGGAACGGGATTGGCGAACCGACCGGGCCCTGAAGGAAGCCGGCATCGACCCGGACGCCTCCTTCGAGTCGCTCTCCGGCGGCTACCGGCGGCGACTGCTGATCGCGCGCGCCCTCTTGGCGGAGCCCGAGCTCCTGCTCCTCGACGAACCGACCAACCACCTCGACATCCCGGCCATCGAGAGACTGGAGCACCTCGCGGCGGGATTCGCCGGTGCCCTGGTGTTCACGACCCACGATCGCGCGTTCCTCGGGCGGCTCGCGACCCGGATCGTGGAGATCGACCGGGGGCGGGTCACCTCCTGGCCGGGGGACTACGCGAACTTCCTGCGCCGGCGCGACGAGCGCTGGGAGGCCGAAGAACGCGAGGCGGCGCGATTCGATCGGCGCCTCGCGAGCGAGGAAGCATGGCTTCGCACCGGGCTCACGGCTCGCCGGGTCCGGAACATGGGACGGCTCCGGCGGCTCGTCGCGATGCGAGAGGCGCGAAGCGCCCGGCGGGGCCGTCCGGACCCCGCCGGTCTCAAGCTCGGTCTCGCGGAGGGCGAGCGGTCCGGAAGGAGGGTGATCGAGGCCGAGGACGTCGCCTTCGACCATGCGGGAGCACCGCTCGTGGAGGGATTCTCCTGCCTCGTCGAGCGGGGGGATCGGGTGGGGATCGTCGGACCGAACGGCATCGGGAAGACCACCCTCGCCCGTCTGCTGATCGGCGACCTCGAGCCCGTCCAGGGACGGATCCGACGCGGCACGGGTCTCAAGACCGCCTACTTCGACCAGGAGCGGGAGCGGCTTCCGGAAGACGCGACCGTCAAGGACGCGGTCGCCGACGGCGGGGAGTTCCTCACCGTGCAGGGGAAGTCGGTCCACGTGCTGGGCTATCTCAAGGACTTCCTGTTCTCGGCGCGCCGCGCGCAGGAGCCGGTCCGGGCGCTCTCCGGGGGCGAGCGCAACCGGCTGCTGCTCGCGCGTCTGTTCGCACGGCCGTCGAACCTCCTGGTGCTCGACGAGCCGACCAACGACCTCGACATCGAAACCCTCGACGTGCTCGAAGAGCGGCTCGCGGAGTACGACGGCACCTTGCTCCTGGTCAGCCACGACCGGGCGTTTCTCGACCACCTCGTGACCTGCCTCTTCATCCTCGAAGGCGAAGGCCGGGTGCGGGAGCACTCCGGTGGCTGCACCGATTGGCTCGCCTGGTCGCGGAACGCGAGGGCGAAGGACCGTGCCGATCGCCCCGCGGCGGCGGCGGCCGGGGAATCGGCACCGCGGGCCGGTCGGGGGCGGCGAAGGAACGACCGGCCGCGCCGTATCTCCTTCTCCGAACGCCGGGAGATGGAGGCCCTTCCGGAACGGATCGAGGCCCTCGAGGGTCACATCGCGGCGTTGCACGAGAGGCTCGCGGACCCCTCGTTCTACCGCGAGCCGTCGTCGGTCATCGCCGGCGCGCGCCGGGCCCTCGGCGAGGCCGAGGCGGAGCTCGAGGGCGCGTTCGAGCGCTGGAGCGATCTCGAGCGGCGGGCCGGGAGGGAGGGGGGCGTTGGTGGTGTCTGAAGGCGACGTTTAATGGTGGGTAACCGTCACCGCGATGGATGCGTTACTTCCATTCCACTACCATCCTCCGGTACCGGGACCCAGGGTGGCCGGAAGCCGGTGCTCCCCGGTCCGGGCCGAACGGAGGCCGGAGCGAGAGTCTCCTTCGGAGCGACCTGTACGCACTCATACGGAGGATTCGGTAATGGCCGATCAAACATCCGCTCTCACGAAGTTCGCGGTGGCCGGTGCGCTGACCGCCGCCCTCGCCGCTGCCCCGGTTGCCGGCGCGCTCGCCGCCGACATGGAGAAGTGTTACGGCGTGGCCAAGGCGGGCATGAACGACTGCAAGGCCGGCGAAGGCACCACGTGCCAGGGGTCGTCGACCGAAGACGGGCAGAAGAATGCCTGGGTCCTCACGCCCAAGGGTCTCTGCGAGAAGCTCGTCGGCGGCAGCCTCGAAGAGATGTGACCGATTCGCGGGGTCAACCGACCTCGGCGAGCGAACCGGGGCGCCGGCCATGCATGACGGCGCGGTGGTGCCGCGGCCGGCCGGCGCCTCGAACTCGAGTCGACCCCCGCCCGACCGGGCGGGGGTGGGTCTCAAGTCCGAGCACTACCGAACGATACTCGAGAGCCGGCCGGACCTCGGCTGGTTCGAGGTCCATCCCGAGAACTACATGCTCGAGGGAGGACCGCCGCTTCGCTACCTGGAGGCGGTCCGCGCCGACTATCCCCTCTCCCTGCACGGGGTGGGCATGTCGCTCGGCTCCTGCGAGCCACCGCCTCGGGATCACCTTGACCGGCTGAGGGCGCTCGTCGAGCGCTTCGAGCCCTTCGTGGTGTCGGAGCATCTGTCCTGGAGCCGGCTCGGGGACCGCTTCCTCGCCGACCTGCTGCCGGTGCCGATGACCCGGGAGGCCCTCGACGTGATGGCCGGCAACGTGGCCCGGGCCCAGGACCACCTCGGGCGGCGCCTGCTCATCGAGAACCCCTCCACCTATCTCCGGTTCGACCGGGAGGAGATCCCCGAGCCGGAGTTCCTGGCCGAGCTGGCCCGTCGCACCGGTTGCGGCCTCCTCCTCGACGTGAACAACCTGTTCGTGTGCGCGAGCAACCACGCGTTCGATCCGTACGCGTGGCTCGATGCGTTCGCGCTCGACGCGGTCGAGGAGATTCACCTCGCGGGGCACGCGCTCGACGAGGCGGACGGACACCCCATCCGGGTCGACAACCACGGCTCCGCGGTGATCGAGGAGGTGTGGACCCTCTACCGGGAGGTGGTCGGCCGGCGGGGGGCGGTCCCCACCCTCATCGAGCGGGACGCGAACCTCCCCCCGTTCGAGGCGCTGCTGGCCGAAGCCCACCTTGCCGATCGGGTCGCCGGGAAGGCGCTGGGCGACAGGGGCGGCGCCGGAGCCGGGGCACGAGCCGAAGCCGGTGTCGGCTGAGCCCGAGATGCCGGACTCGTCCGGGCGCGTTGCGCCGGGGACCTCCGGGCCGGAGGCCCCGACGGGCGGCCTCGCCGGGATGCAGGCGGCGTTCGCGGCGGCGATGGCCGGGCAGGGCGACGATGCCGCCGCCGCGACCCTGGCGGGGCGCGAAGGCGAGGGCCCTCGCTCGAGCACCCGCCTCGACATCTACCGGAACAACATCGGGTCGGCGCTCGTCCGGGCGCTCGAAGGGCTCTACCCCGCTCTCGTACGGCTGATGGGCGCGGACTTCTTCGCCCGGGTCGCCCGCGACTATGCCCGCGCGCACCCCCCGGAGCATGGCCGGCTTCTCGAGTACGGCTTCGATCTCCCCGAGTTCGTGGCCGGCTACGAGGCGGCTGCGGGCTACCCGTGGTTCGCGGACGTGGCGAAGCTCGAGCTCGCCTGGCATTGCTCGTACGTCGCCGCCGAGGCGGAGGCGCTCCGGGCGGACGAGCTCGCGGGGGTTCCCCCCGAGCGGATGGCCGATCTCGTGTTCGTGCCGCATCCCTCCTGCCGGCGGCTCGCTTCCCGGTACCCGGTCTCGGAGATCTGGCGCATCGCGCTCGAGGACGACGAGCCGAAAGAACTCGTTGCGGTCGAGGGGGGAGCGGAATGGCTGCTGGTGGTCCGGCCCCGGGCGGAGGTCGAGGTACGCACCCTGAAGGAGTCCGGATACGCGTTCCTCGATTCACTTGCGGCGGGCCGCTCGCTTGGCGCAGCCTACGAGTCGGCGTGCGCGGTGGACCCGGGATTCGACCTCGAGGCGCACCTGTCCGGGCTGCTGGCGGGGGAGACGTTCGCCGGCTTCCGGCTGGACCCGTGACCGGCGGACCCGGTTCCGAACCACGAGAGGAGACTTGCGATGACTCGAAACAATGGCGGAGCGGGCGGCCTCGCGGGGTTCCTGGAGGCGCTGTACGCGGTTCCGGGCCGCATCCCGGACTGGTTCCTCCAGCTTGGCGCGCGGGTGGCCGTCGCCCCCCTGTTCTTCATTTCCGGCCGCGGCAAGGTGGCCGGATTCACTGTCACGGACAGCACGATCTTCCTGTTCGAGCACGAGTTCGGGCTGCCGATGCCGGTCGTCGCCGCCCACCTCGCGGCGCTCGCGGAGAACCTCCTGCCCATCGCGCTGGTGGTCGGATTCGCGACGCGGCTCTCCGCCCTGGCCCTGTTCGTGATGACCATCGTCATCCAGTTCGTGTATCCGGGCGGGTTCTGGAATCACCACATCCTGTGGTTCTTCCTGCTCCTGTTCATCATGGCGCGCGGACCGGGCTGCATCTCCCTGGACCACCTCATCGCGAGGAAGTATCGGGGCTGACCGAGGGGAGGCCGCGTCGTCAGCCGGCGAGGAACGGCATGGCGATGATGAGGCTCGCGAGGGACACGGTGCTCGCGGCCCACATCGCCATCACCCGCTTTTCGAGCCGGTCGAGGGCCGCCTGCATCTCGTCCCGGGTGGGATAGTTCTCGAGGTCTTCCTTGGTAGCGAACGTGAGCGTGAGCCGTTCGAGGTCCTCCTTGGTGGCGAAGCGTTCGAGGTCTTTCTTGGTAGCGAAGTGCCTGAGGTCTTCCTTGGTGGCGAACGGTTCCGGGTTCTCCCGGGTGGGAAAGCGCTCCAGGTCGGCCTTGGTCGCCAGCTCGGAGTACCTGATCACCACGCTCTCGTTGATGGCTTCGGCATGTGCTTCCGCCTGTCCACGGTCGACGCCCGCCGCTTCGAGCTTGCGGGCAATGGCAAGGGTGTCGATTCCGCGCATCGTCATCGCTACCTTCCCTGTAGTCTACGCTTGGGAGTGACGCGGATCATCCTCCGGATCGTGGCTTGGGCATAGAGCGTTTCGCCCCTTCGTGCGTAGGAATTCGTCCCGCGCGAAGCGGGATGGAACGCCTTCTCCGGACGGCCGTACTTCCCTCCCCTCGTCAGCCGCCGGGCACCGTACCGGGGGGCAGGTTCTCGACGTGCTCGCAGATGTCGCGGGGGCGGGTCAGCCAGATGTCGCCCCGGTGCCGCTTCAGGTGCTCGAACGCCCGGCGGAGCTGCCGGATCCGGTACGGGCGGCCGACCACGAACGGGTGCAGGGAGATCGGGAACACGAGGGGCTGCCCCTCGCTCTGGCGCAGCATCTCGTCGAACCCGTCGATCAGCATGTCCGTGAACTCCCCCGACGTGTACCCGTACCAGATCACCCCGCGCGTGTCGTTGCACTCGATGGGGTAGGGCATGGAGAGGATCCGCCCGCCCCGGGTCTTCATCCAGATCGGCTGGTCATCGCAGGTCCAGTCCATGAAGTAGCGGTAGCCCGCTTCCTGCAGCAGATCCACGGTCACCGCCGAGTTCGAGAGCCAGGGGCTCATCCAGCCCGCGGGGCGCGCGCCCTCGTGCCGCTCGATGGTGCGGGTCACGTTGCCGATGAGGGAACGCTCCGCGCCCTCGTCGAGCCCCCCCTGCTCGTCGCTGTTGGTGACCCCGTGACCGAGGATCTCGTCTCCTCGCCGCCGCAACGCCTCCGGGATGTCCGGGCAGAGGTCGTAGACCGCGGTGTTCATCTGCGCTTCGGCGGGGATCTCGAGCTCGTCGAAGAGCTCGAGGAGGCGCCAGATCCCGACCCGATTGCCATAGTCCCGCCACGAGTAGACGCTGTGGCTCTCGGCCTGGTCCGGCGGGGCGATGGCCGCGCCCTTGCCGCGGCCGAAGCGGAACGCCTCGATGTTGAGGGCGACGTAGACCGCGAGCCGCCGGCCGCCCGGCCAGCAGTAGTCGGGCCGATCGAGGATGCTCCGGTACGCGTAGCGTCCATGGCTCTCCAGTGTCATCACGTGTTCCTCCCGGAAAATGGAACGGTCGCGGTCGGCGCTCTCGCATCCCGGACGCGGGCCGGGGAGCCGCCGCGGGTGGTCGGATGATAGCGAGCCGGGCGCGTGCCGTGCGAAGAAGAGCATCCGATACCATTCGATCCGGGAATGACTTGGCGCGGACCGGCCGCGAATCGCATCGATGGCACGCAGATCCGGCAGAACCAGGGCGCGCAAGGGTACGCCTCCGGGCCGCCGCCGTCGGCCGAAGGCGGCGGCCCGACTTGCCGAGCGGCTCCGACAGGCTTCCGTGGACCATCGAGCCGGGCGGCTCCCCGCCGCCGAGGCGGGTTATCGCGAGGTGCTCTCGGCGGCGCCGGAGTTTCCCGGCGCGGCGTTGAACTACGCCCTTCTCGCGCGTGCGACCGGCCGGCTCGGGCTCGCTCTCGATCTCGCGGGGCGGGCGGTCGCGAGCCAGCCGAAGGAGGCCGCCGCGCACGCCACCCTCGGGAACCTGCTCCTCGAGCGGGAGCGGACCGGGGATGCGGTGGCCGCCTTTCGGACCGCCCTCGCGCTCGATCCGAGCCACGTCAACGCCCGCTTCAACCTCGGCGGTGCGCTCCGCCGAGCGGGCGAGCCGGAGGCCGCGGTCACCGAGTTCCGTCGTCTCGTCGAGCGGTTTCCCGAGGACCCCGATTTCCGGATCGGCCTCGGCGGCGCGCTGCTCGACTCCGGGCGGCCCCGCGAATCCATCGACGAGCACGAACGGGCGCTCGCCCTGTCCCCGGGTCACCCGGACGCGCTGACCGAGCTCGGCCTGGCCCATGTCGATGCGGGCGAGTTCGAGGCGGCAGCGCGCTGCTACCGCCGGGTCATCGACGGGAGCCCGGACCATCCCCACGTCTGGCTCAACTTCTCGAAGACCCGGCGCTTCGGTCCGGCGGACCGCCCGGCGATCGAGGAAGCGGAGGCGGTGGCGGGGCGCCTCGACGCGCACCCGTCCCCCGGCCCGGAGTGCGGAGACGTGCACTTCGCCCTCGGCAAGATGTACGACGATCTCGGCGAGTACGACCTCGCGTTCGAGCACTTCCGGCGGGGAAACGAGATCCTCCGCCGACACGTTCCGTTCGATGCGGGGGGGCAGCAACGCCTGGTGCAGGACATCGAGGCCGGGTTCGGCGAAGCGTGGTTCGACCGGGTGCGGGGATGGGGGCACCGGTCCTCCCGGCCCATCTTCATCGTGGGGATGCCGCGCTCGGGCACCACCCTGGTCGAGCAGATCCTCGCCTCGCATCCCGAGGTGCACGGCGCGGGCGAGCTCATCCGTATCCCCAACCTCGCGCAGCGCCTGCTCGGCGCCGGGGACGCTCCGCTCCCGGCGGCGGCCGCGGCCCTCCAACGGGAGGACCTCGAGGTGGCGGCGCGGGAGTACCTCGAGTACGTGGGCGCGCGCTCGGGCGGGGCGGCGAGGACGACGGACAAGCTCCCGGAGAACTACCACCATCTCGGGCTCATCGCCGCCATGTTTCCCAACGCCCGCATCGTGCACGTGGGTCGGGATCCGATGGACGTGTGCGTCTCGAACTACCTGGTCCGTTTCCAGTGGGGTCACGCCTGGTCCTACGATTTCGATTCCCTCGCGCACGAGTACCGGGCCTACGAACGCCTGATGCGTCACTGGCGGGCAGTGCTTCCGGCCCCCGTCCACGAGCAGTCCTACGAGTCGCTGGTGGCGTCGCTCGAATCCGAGAGCCGCCGGCTCGTCGAGTTCTGCGGGCTCGACTGGGACCCGCGGTGCCTCGACTTCCACCTCACCGAGCGTTCCGTGCACACCGCGAGCGGCTGGCAGGTGCGCCAGCCGATCTATCGGCGGTCCGTCGAGCGGTGGCGGAACTACGAGCGGCATCTCGGGCCGCTCCGCGAGGCGCTCGGCGTGGCGCCAGCCGGAGAGGCTCCGCGGTGAAGGGCGCCGACACGCCCCTTCGCTCTTACAATGGGCCGGTGAGCGAACCCGCGAACCTGCGATGAGCGACTCCGATCGGATCCTTGCGACGTACGAGGTCCGATCGACTCCGGACGAGGTGGCCGACCTCGCCCGTCGCATCGCCTACGAGCAGACGGTGGAGCTCCCGCCCGCCCTGGTCACGGACCCCGTGGTTTGCGAGCGGGTGCTCGGGCGGGTGGAGACCATCTCGCCCCGGGACCCCGCGGCCGGGGACGATCGGCCTTCGCCCGGGACGAGGGCTGCCCCCTCCCATCGGGTCACCATCAGCTATTCGGGAGAGCTCGCGAACGGCCAGCTCCCGCAACTTCTCAACCTCCTGTACGGCAATGTCTCGCTCTATCCGGACGTTGAGCTCGCGGACTTCTCGCTCCCGTCCGCGGTGGTCGCGGAGTTCGCGGGGCCGCGGTTCGGCATCGAGGGACTGCGGCGGCTGACCGGGGTCCGGGGGAGACCCCTGCTCGCCACCGCGCTCAAGCCGCGCGGTCTCGAGGTGACGGAGTACGCCCGCATCGCGGGCGAGTTCGCCCTCGGCGGCGGTGACCTCGTCAAGGACGATCAGAATCTCGTGTCCGGCTTCGGGGAATTCCGCGAGCGGGTGCTTCGGTGCCGGGACGCGGTGGGGGACGCGAACGCCCGCACGGGCCGGAACTGCCTCTACTTCCCGCTCGTGTCGGCGCCGCTCGAGTCGATCGACCTCCATTTCGACCTCGTGCGGGCGGCCGGGCTTCGGGGCGTCCTGCTCTGCCCGGCGGTCCTCGGCCTCGACGCGGTGCGGGCCCTCGCGGCGCGTCACGGGCTCGTGCTCATGGGGCATCCGAGCCTCACCGGCGGGCTCGCGCGCGGGATGAACCTGCCGCTCGTGTTCGGGACCCTCTTCCGGCTCGCCGGGGTCGATGTTTCGGTGTTCCCGGATGCGAGGGGCCGTTTCGGATTCGACGCACGCACGTGCGGCGCGATCCGGGAGCGCCTCGCCGCCCCCCTCGGCGAGCTGGCCCCCGCGTGGCCGTGTCCCGCCGGCGGCCTCCAGTTCGACGGGATCGAGGCGGTGTGCACCGAGTACGGCGCGGACGTGGTCCTGCTCGTCGGCGGCGCCCTGCTGGGCCACGCGCCGCGGCTCGAGGACGGGACCCGGGCATTCGCGGAACGCATCGCGGGGTGCTTCCCGGCGCATCGCGTCGATCCCGCGGACCGGGAGGAGCCGCCGGCCGAGCCCGTATTCCTGCCCTTCCGGCCGGAATTCGAATGGGATGGGCGCGAGAGCTCCCCCTACAAGACGGCCGCCGCGGATGCGGACGTTCCCCCGTTCCGGGGGGTCCGCCGGGTCGAGCTGGTGGGGCGTTTCGGGGAGACGACCCGGACCGATCTCCGCTACTTCGAGGTGGAGGCGGGCGGGCATACGAGCCGCGAGCGGCACGTCCATCCCCACATCATCATCGGGGCCCGGGGGGAAGGGCGGCTGGTGACGGGGAACCGGGAAGTGGTGGTGCGGCCGAACGACGTGGCCTACCTCCCGCCGCTCGAGACGCATCAGCTTCGCAACGAGACCGAAGAGCCCTTCGGGTTCTTCTGCATCGTCGACCACGACCGCGACCGGCCTCTGCCGGCCTGACCAGCGGCGGCGCCCGCCGGGCGCGCGTAATCGGGAATCGCGGAAATCGGGGTCGGAGGGAAGAGCCGAGCCCCGCGGTTCAGGGCCGGTACTGGCGCTCCAGCATCTCCCGGCGCTCCTGCGCCTCGACCGAGAGGGTCGCGATGGGCCGGGCCTCCAGGCGACCGAGCCCGATCGGGTCCCCCGTCTCCTCGCAGAACCCGTAGCTCCCGTCCTCGATGCGGTCGAGCGCCTCGTTGATCTTGCGGATGAGCTTGCGGTAGCGGTCCCGGGTGCGAAGCTCGAAGCTCATCTCGGTCTCGCGGCTCGCCCGCTCCGCCTCGTCGCTCACCTCGCGCTGCTGGTCCCGCATCGATTCGAGGGTCTGCTCGGACTCGTCGAGAAGCGCCTGCCGCCAGTCGATGAGCTTGCGGCGGAAGTACTCGGTCTGGAGGGGCCCCATGTATTCCTCGTCCCCGTTCGGCACGTAGCCTTCGGGCAGGTCCGGGGGCGGGGCGGGCGCGGCCGGGGCCGGTGCGGCCGGGGCGGCCGCTTTCGGAGCTTGCGGGGCGGCGGCCTTGCCGGCCGACTTCGATGCGCGGGCGGGATCGGTCCGCGCCCTCGACGCCCGTGCCTTCGGGCCGGTTCCGGCCTTTGCCGCCGTCTTCCCTTTCGCGGCGGCGGCCGGCTTCTTTCCGCTCGTGGTTCCGGACTTCGACGGGCGCGCGGCGGCCTTGGGACCGGCCGCCGTCTTTGCCGCGGCCTTCCGGGAGGAGGAGCCTTTCGCGGGTGACTTCCTCGCCGCGGCGGGCTTCTTCTCCGCGGTCTTCTCGGTGACGCGGGCGGCGGCGGCGAGCGCGGCGGCGTTCTTGCCACCGGTCCGTGTCCTGGATGATTCGGCCATCTTTCCGGTCGTTGCCACGGTGGTCTCCGAAGGCATCGGTGCCCATGAGCGAAGGCGCGGAAAGTAGTCGATCTGGCCCGCCCGGACAAGCACCGGTTCGCCGAAAGCGGTTGGCCCGCCGGCGTGGGGACGGCGGTGCGCCGGGGCCGCCGAGCCTCGTGCGCCGATCCCGCCGTCCCCGATACCGCACGCAAGGGGATGCCGGCGCCCGGGGGTGGAGGGAGAACGCCCAGCCGGGCGCCGCCGGATAGAATTCGCGTTCCGCGTGGAGGCGCCCCGGCTTCGCGGCCGCCGGCCGCGCGGCCGGGCGCCGCTTCGCGGCATTCGACGGGAGCCAGACAGGCGAGGAGAGCGGCTCATGACGGGTACCAATCAGCCCGAGGTTCATCGCGGTCTCAAGGACCTCTGCTTCGACCGCTCCCCCACGACCTTCATCGACGGCCGAGCCGGCGAGCTCCGGTATCGCGGATACTCGATCCACGATCTCGCGGCCCGTTCGTCCTTCGAGGAGACCGCCTACCTCCTGCTGCACGGCGAGCTCCCGACCGCGCCCGAGCTCGCCGCCTTCGACGCGGCGCTGAAGGAGGCCCGGCGCCTCCCCGCCCCCATCCACGACATCATCCGGGCGGTACGCGATGCGCATCCAATGGACGTGCTCCGCACCGCGGTATCCGCGCTCGCCGCGTACGACCCGGAGACGGGAGACAACTCCCCCGAGGCCACCCGGCGGAAGGGGATCCGCCTCACCTCGCAAGTGCCGATGATCGTCGCCGCGCATTACCACCTCCGCCAGGATCGGGACCCGGTGGCGGCGAGCGCCGATCTCGGCCATGCCGCCAATTTTCTCCACATGCTCAAGGGCGAGCCCCCGAGCGCGGACGCCTCGTCGCTGATGGACACCGACATGGTGCTCCACGCCGAGCACGGCTCGAACGCCTCGTCGTTCACCGCGAGGGTCGTCGTCAGCACCGACGCCAACCTGCACGCCGGTATCACCGCGGCGGTGGCCGCGCTCTCCGGTCCCGCCCACGGGGGGGCGGCGGAGAACGTGATGCACATGGCGAAGGCGATCGGCGATCCGTCCCGGGCGGCCGCCTACGTCCGGGAGAAGCGCAAGGCCCGCGAGCCGATCATGGGCTTCGGCCACCGGGTCTACCGGGCCGAGGACCCGCGGGCGCGGCACATGCGCGAAGGGGTGAAGCGCCTCTCCGAGGAGATGGGCCAGCCGCACTGGTACGAGATCCTGGAGGCCCTCGTCGAGGCGATGCGCCCCTACGCGCGGCATGGGGTGAACGTGAACGTCGACTTCTACGCCGGGGTCGTCTACTACCTGCACGGGATCCCCGAGGAGCTGTTCGTCCCGATCTTCGCCATCGGCCGGATCCCGGGGTGGACGGTGCAGGCGATGGAGCAGCTCGGGAACAACATCCTCATTCGCCCGCGTCTCCTCTATACCGGCCCTGACGCCCGGGAGTACGTGCCGATCGAGGCGCGCGGCTGAGGCACGCCGCGGGGGAGGGGGCCTGGCGGTTCAGGCCATCGCCGCGCTGATCGCGGCCGCCGCCACCACGTCCTCCACCGTCGCGCCCCGGGAGAGGTCGCACACGGGGCGGGCGAAGCCCTGGAGGAAGGGTCCGATCGCGCGGGCACCGCCCACGTGCTCGCAGAGCTTGTAGCCGATGTTGCCGGCGTCGAGGTCCGGGAACACGAGGACGTTGGCCCGCCCCGCGACCTCGCTCGGGCGCGCGAGCTTGGTCTCCGCGACCCTCGGCACGAGGGCGGCGTCGGCCTGGAGCTCGCCGTCGACGGCAAGGTCCGGGGCGCGGGCGCGGACGATTTCCACCGCCCGCCGAACCCTCTCGACCCGCTCGTGGCGGGCGCTGCCGTGGGTCGAGAACGACAGCAGCGCGACCCGCGGGACAACCCCGAGGAGGCGCTCGGCGCTCTTCGACGAAACGATCGCGATATCCGCGAGCGCCTCCGGACCGGGGTCGACGTTGACCGCGCAGTCCGCGAACACGAGGGCTTCGCCGCCGCCCGGGGGAACGATGAGGAAGAAGCTCGAGGGGTTCGTGATGCCGTTCGCGAGGCCCACCGACATCAGCCCGGCCTCGATCACGCGGGCCGTCGGCTGGTTCGCTCCCGCGACGAGCGCGTCCGCGTCGCCCGCCCGCACCGCCATCGCGGCGAAGAAGAGCGGCCTCGCGAGGAGCCGCCTCGCCACCCGCTCGCCCGTCCGCGGGCGGCCTTCCACGTAGAGCGCCGCGTACCCGTCGAGCGCTTCGCTCGCCGCGGGCGAAACGCTCTCGATTCCGTCCAGGGAGACTCCGGCCTCGTCCGCGGCCGCTTCGAGCTCCGTGCGCTCGCCGACGAGCAGGGGACGGGCGATGCCCCCGTCACGGAGGCGGCTTGCGGCGCGAAGGATCCTCGTATCGCCGCCCTCCGGCAGGGCCACGCACCGGGGGTGCGCCTTCGCGCGGTCGACGAGTCGCTCGATGATGTCCATGAATGGTGGCCAGCCTCGCGCGAGGAGCGGCGTCCGCCGTCTACGATATCGGGGAGTCCGGGTCGCCGGGGAGCATCGTATCCTTAACCGCAATATTTCACCGATGTCCTGCTGCGGACACCAATCTGCTCGCGGTAGCGGGCCGTACTCCCGAAACCCGCTTCGACAGCGCGCAGCGCTAGTGTAGGCTACGCCTTCAGCGTCTTTCGGTCCGTGCGGCCCACTACCACAAGCATCTTGGCGCCCTCGCGACGAACATCGGTGAAATATTGCGGTTAAGCCCGGAAATCTCACCAACTTTCTGCTGCGGACGCCGATCCATGCGCTGTGACTGGCCGTACTCCCTCAAGCCGCTTCGACGTAGTGGAGGCTACGCCTTCAGCAGCGCGAATGCGCTCTTTCGGTCCGTGCGGCCAGTCACAGCGCCGTCTCGACGCCCTCGCGACGAAAGTTGGTGAGATTTCCGGGCCAGGGTACCCCAGCGGGCGCGCGGCGGCGGCCCGGGGACCGGATCTCGAACGGAAGGAGAGGAGCAGGATGGAAAGGCCGTATCGCGGGGTCTGGCCGGTGGTGCCGACCATCTTCACCGAGGACGGGGAGCTCGACCTCGAGGGCCAGAAGCGGGCGATCGACTGCATGGTCGACCAGGGATCGGACGGGCTTTGCATCCTCGCGAACTACTCCGAGCAGTTCCTGCTCTCCGACGAAGAGCGCGAGACCCTTGCCCGGCTCTGTCTCGAGCACGTCGCGGGCCGCGTCCCGGTCATCGTCGCCGCCTCCCACTTCTCGACCCGGATCGTCGTCGGGCGGTGCCGGAGGGCGGCCGAGATCGGTGCGTCGATGGTGATGCTGATGCCCCCCTACCACGGTGCCGCGCTCAAGGGGACGCAGGAGCAGACGCGCGAGCAGTTCGCCCGGGCGGGGGAGGCCGGCCTTCCGATCATGGTGCAGGATGCACCGCTCTCGGGAGTGGAGATGAGCGTGCCGTTCCTCGCCCGGCTCGCCCGCGAGCTCGACGCGGTCGCCTACTTCAAGATCGAGACCCCCCAGACCGCGGCCAAGCTCCGCGGGCTCATCGCGGCAGGCGGCGAGGCGATCGAAGGTCCGTTCGACGGCGAAGAGGCCATCACCCTGCTCGCGGACCTCGACGCGGGGGCGACCGGCACGATGCCGAGCGCCCTCGTTCCGGACCTCCTCAAGCCCATCGTGGCGGCGCACCGCGAAGGGCGGCGGGACGCGGCCGCCGCCGCGTACGCCCGCGTCCTCCCCCTCATCAACTTCGAGAACCGCCAGGGCGGGCTTCGCGCGTGCAAGGCGGTCATGAAGGAGGGGGGCGTGATTCGGTCGGACCACGTGCGGGCGCCCCTCGGGCCGCTTGCCCCGGAGGTGCGGGCGGGGCTGATGGAGCTCGTCCGCCCGCTTGATCCGGTCGTGCTCCGCTGGGGCGGATGAAGCGGGTCCGGTCCGCCCGCCCGGGCCTCCTTCCCCGCACCCGCGATCCCGGGTCCGCGACCTACGCGGCGAGCGCTTCCAGCGCGGGTCGGTACTCGTAGCCGAGAGCGCTCGCCACCTCCCGGCACGTGACTTCCCCGGCGTGCACGTTGAGGCCGTTCCGCAGATGCGGATCGTCGGCGAGGGCCCGGCGGTAGCCCTTGTTCGCGAGGGTGAGCACGTGGGGCAGGGTCGCGTTGTTGAGGGCGAACGTGGAGGTCCGCGGCACCGCGCCCGGCATGTTCGCGACGCAGTAGTGGACCACGTCGTCGACGATGAAGGTCGGATCGCTGTGGGTCGTCGGATGCGAGGTCTCGATGCAGCCGCCCTGGTCGATGGCGACGTCGACGACCACCGAGCCCGGCTTCATGCGGCGGATCATGTCGGCGGTGACGAGCTTCGGCGCGGCCGCACCCGGGATGAGCACCCCGCCGATCACCACGTCCGCGTCGGTGACGTGTCGATCGACGGCGGTACGGGTCGAGTACACGGTGTCGAGCGGGCGCCCGAACTGGCGCCACAGCGCCTTGAGCGCCTCGGCGGAGCGGTCGATGGCCCACGTGTCGGCGCCCATCCCCATCGCGTTGGGCGCGGCGTGGGTTCCGACCACGCCGCCCCCGATGATGACGACCTTGGCCGGGAGGACTCCCGGGACGCCGCCGAGCAGGATTCCCTTCCCCCCGTTCACCCGTTCCAGGGCATGGGCGGCGGCCTGGATCGAGAGCCGGCCGGCCACCTCCGACATCGGCGCGAGGAGGGGCAGGCCGCCGGCCGGCGAGGTCACCGTCTCGTAGGCGATGCACACCGCTCCGCTCGCGACGAGGTCTGCGGTCTGCCGGGGATCGGGGGCGAGGTGGAGGTAGGTGAAGAGGACCTGGCCCGCGCGCAGCATCGCGCGCTCGTGGGGCTGGGGCTCCTTGACCTTGACGACCATCTCCGCCCGCTCGAAGACCGCCTTCGCGTCGGAGGCGATCGTCGCGCCGACCTCGGTGTAGTCGGCGTCGTCGGCGCCGATTCCGCTTCCGGCGCCGTGCTCCACGATGACCTCGTGGCCGTGCAGGACCACCTCGTTCACGCTGTCCGGCGTGAGGCCCACGCGATACTCGTGGTCCTTGATCTCCTTTGGC
>JAJECB010000144.1 GCA_022822245.1 Gammaproteobacteria bacterium | reverse complement strand
CCGCGCCCCCAGCAATTGTAGCCCCGTCCAGATCGGCGAGCGCCGTGAGATGCGCGGCGCGGTCCGCCGGAAGAACGGCCATCCGGGCGGCCTCGAATATGGCGTTACGGCGATGGAATGTCCGCTCAGCCCGCATCCGATCCCATACTTCCCGTACGGCTCCCTGTAGCAGCGCGCCGTCGATCAGGGTCTCACGGCTCCATTCATGTGAAATCGGCGGATCATTGGCCTCCGCATCCGGTTCACCAGTGCATTGCACATCCTTGGTCGGCTGAGCCGGGAGCGAGGCTACGAACTGCTCCTGACGAAGCAACGAATCCGACCAGGGTCCGGTGGAGTCATGTTGCTCGATGCAGTGCATCGCCCTCCCGCGCGCGCGATGGGCATCTCGAATGAGAACGTCGCGGGCGGCCTCTTCGACGAGGACTGAGAAGCCTGCATATTCCCCGTGTCCGATGTGATCGAGGACTGCCGCGAGCATGTCGCCGCGGTCGTCCGCGAGCATCATCAGCGCCGCCGCCTGCCCAGGTGCAATCGTTCTCTCGCCGAGGGCCATCTTCAGCACGGGAGCCAGGCTCCTCCAAAGCGAGGATATTCCTTCGCCGTCCCATCGCGCCGCGTTGGCCAGTGCAAGGGAAGCGTCCAATCGCGCCAAGGCAGCCATCGCCTCCTCCCAAGGGAAGTCGTCGTAAACGTCCAGCCGAATCGCTGCGTCCGCCACGATGTTGCCGAGCTTGAGGGCGGTGCCCAGTGCATCCGCAAATTGGTCACCCCCGCGCGTCACGAGCTCGTTGAACAACCGGATTTGCGCCATGATCTCGTAGTCCAATTCACTGGCAACCTCGACGGCGGTATTGAATATCTCGTTCGCGTCCGGTTTGCTCAGCGGCATCATGAGGCGCGCATAGCTGACGAGGGTCTTGGACTTCTCGTCTGCCCCAATTCGCATCGTTCGGGTCTCAGCGGCACCGGCGGCAAGGTCCTCCAACAGAGGCGCATGCAGTGATGGCCACAGGCTCAGGCGGGCGACGAACCTTTCGTCGGGCACGGCGTTTCCATTCCGCCATCGACCATGAACATCGGTGGCGAAGCGATTCAGCATTCGCGGCGCCTGGCCAACGGGCAGCAGTACGAGAAGACTCGTCGCAGCGTGGCGGCGCAAGGCGTCACCATGCTGCTCGTGCGAAATCCTCCAATTCTCCCGTTCGAACCTACCGCTCGCTCGACGAAGCTCATCTTCCAGCTCGCCATCCTCCCGCCGATTGACCAAGGCATTCGCGACGGTGACGTATATTTCGAGTAAGACCCCGGCGAGCTGCTTCAGCGGGCGATCATGTCGCTCCGTAATTTCATAGCTTTGGTGCCGAGCGCGTTCCTTACTGGGTGGCGGTCGCGGCCCGAACACCGCCTCGGCATCCGGTATTCGGCCCGCCCGTGTTTCACTCAGCGCATAAGCGCGGAAGAGGAAATCCAGCTTGAACGGCTCATGTGCGTGGTGGCGATCGATCCGTCGCAGCTCGGGATCGAGAAAGTCGGCCAGCAACCTGTCGACAAGCTCAGGGGCCCTTCGATGGATCGTCAGGATTTCACAGGCCGTCAGCACCGTGTCGAGAACCCGTGCGTGAATCGGCTCGTTACCATGGTGCGAGTGACGGCCGAGAAAGAACCGCTTCACCTTCAGCTTTCGTCGAGCGATCTGCTCCAAGCCGTGCGCCATCCGGTCAATATCTGTTTCGCGGCCAGCAAGCGCCAACGGGACCAAGAGGAAGAACGACCCAATCGGGCCCAGGTGACCGCTGGTCACAAGTGTCTCGACATCGTCGCCGCGTCCCTCGGCGATCAAGCGATAGGGGAGCGTCAGGGCAACCTCAAAGGCGATTCGCTTCGGCCTCCAGACCCAGAGCGCATGCAGAGATGCAGCCGGACCGTCCAGCTTGAGCGCCGCCTCCACTGCGCTGGAGATGTCGGAGCCGCTGATGTCCCACCCTCGGTGATGGCGCACGTCTTCGTTCCTACGGTGGAGTTCTCTGGCTTGCAGCCACGCATCCAGGAAACGCCATCCCTCACGATAGGAGATTGCGTCACCTCCATCAGCATCGGCGGAGAGTTTGTGGAACAGGAGCCGGCCGTGGTCTTGGACGCGCTCGGCGTCGGAGAGGATCAACCGCCTCGTGGTCTCCGCCGCGAAACGGACGGCGAGATCCGGGTTGTCCGCCAGTAGCTGACGCAGTGTCTTCTCGGTCTTGACGCCTTCCGCTCCGATCAGAATGAAGCGGAGCGCGCGCGCAACGTCCCCTGCCTCCCAACAAACCTTGATTGCGAGGCGCAGGCGCTGAAGCTCCACCTCCCTGCGCAGAACCGGGTCGGCGACGGACGAAGGGGCCGGTTCCGCTTCCACGAGGTTCAGCAAGCCCTCCCCGCGTCGGGCGGCGACAAGCGCAGTCGCTACGTGCAGCGCCGCGTAAAGGTCGTGGCCAGCGCGCGAGAGCAACCTCACTGCGGCGCGCTCTCGCACGGCTGCAAGCTCGTCCTCGCCTTCGGCTCGCACGAAGTTCTCGAAATCCTCGTCCGCGAAGCCGACCGTACCGTCCTGCAACCGAATGCCCGGCGCGAGGTCCGTGCACATGTCGGTGAGCTGTGGCTCGGTGCTGTCCATAATCGCAGCCAGATCCGACAGGGGAACCGGTCGAGGCAGGGCGATCAACGCGGCACAAAGTCTTGCCAGTTCGGCCGGAGCTCCGCTCTTCGTGATCGCGTGGTCGAACTGCTGCCGGAAAATATCTCCGAGCGACTTTCCAGCGGGTTTCAAGCGATCGAGCGCGGTGGACGGATGTGCTCCGTCCACCTTGAAAGCGTAGCCCTGCACCCTCGGAATGCCGCCCGAGAAGTGATGAAAGTCGTCAATCCAGGGACCCGGCGCCGCCCAGACCCGAGCGATGTTCTCTCCCGTTTCCTCCCGACTGAACCGCCTTATCTCTACGGAGCAGTAGGAACGCGGCAGTTGCAGCGTCTCCCTTCGCCCGGTCCGCGCAGTGACGACGAAACGAACGTTCTCGGGCAGCCCGGTCAAGCGTACGAAATCGTGCACGAACGATGGCTCGACAGGATTCCTTTCTCGCGCGGCGCGAACCGAGTTGTCCGCCGCATCGAGAGCGACCACGAGCAAGGCGTCGGGATGCTGAGCAGCCAGCGCGCATGCGGCGTGCTTCAAGCGATTTGAAAACAGGCGCGGATAGTCCGAACCATGGTGACGGCTCAGCAGCAGCGGCAGTCTGAGCCTGGCCGCGAGCTCATTCGTCAGTTGGATGAAGGCGTCCCGAGAGCGATGGCGTAACGCGCTGGGGTCCAGGTACCGACCGCTACCGTAGCAGTCGTATTTCAACATGACGGACCCCGCAGGGAGGGCTGCCTCGATTTCTTGCAAGGCGGTCGTCTTGCCCACCCCAGCGCTACCGTGCAAAGAGAGGTACTGGACTTCCGATCGGAGCATGTCGATCGCTTCCCGAACCGGCGCACGGCTGACCGGTGCCTCCGTCGAAGCGATCTCCGACGGGCAGGGAAACAACGCAACCTCCTCGGAGGTGCCGAGGTGCAATAGCACCGACTCGCGCGTGATCAGCTCGCCGGCGAACTCGGGTCTCATCCGGTCCCGGACGAACTGCCTCAGCCCCGTAGCGACTATCTGAACGTCGTGGGCGGTCCAGTCGGCGATCGCTCGTAGCACCCTTTCTTCGAGTGCAAAACGGGAACCGGCTCCCGCTTCGAAGTCGAGTGCGGAAGCGAATGCTCGAAATCCGTCGGCGTCCAGTCTCGATGCATAGGCCAGGCGGACTTCTGGCGCTGCCGTAGCCTTGGGCTTGCGTGCCGGAATCGTCAGGGACGACGCGGCGGCGCGTTGTACTGCGGAGAGCATCCCCGGGTCGACGGACTGGTTGCTGACCAGAACCACACCCACGGAAGCGGCTGCGGAGCTGGTCGTTCTCAGCCCACTCCAGGCCTTCGCCAAGCGAGCGATGACCGACCGGCCGCGCCGGCCCTCGATCATGCGCGCGATAGACCACGATCTTCCTGGATTGGCCGCCGAGTACTTCAGTTGCTCGATCCGGACGTGAGCGGCCTCAGTGGCATCCCGACCGCCGAAGTACTGCGTGCAATCGACGCCGTCCCAGGTATCTCGGGGCATACCGGCCTCATCGCGGACGCTCAGCCCCTCGAGGGCGATGGCCTCGAGGCCGTCCTCATTCGACAGAAGCCGGATTGCCTGCCGGGTCGCCCACAGCTCGTGGAAGTCATCTCCCGTGTTCGAGCCCCGCCCTCCCCTGAAATCGGTCAACGTCGTCTCCCAACGAGACACGGGGGCGGACAGCAGCCGCGTCGAGAGAACGCGCCGCCTCGAGCGTCTCCCCGCATCAACCGCCAAGTTGGAAGTTGCCTGCGGGTACGTTCCTGAAGCCGAAGTGAACGACGGAATCGGGAGGCGAAGTTGTGGATGCTCTCCTTCACGTGGACGCCAGATCTCGGAGCAATCGGGAGAGCCGGAACCCCTTTGTCCGATCCCTGAGCCGGTTCGGATCCTAAACGGAGGGCGAAGGCCCGGCCTCGAGAGGCCGGAGTGCGGCTTCGAGGTCTCCGAATGTGGTCATCGGGGCGTCGCAGCGATGCCCCTCGCAGACGTAGGCGACGGCCTCGGCGCCGGGCAACGGGACCCGGGCCGCAAGCAGGCCCGGAAGATTCGGCGCATCGTCCGGAACCGCGACCACGTAGCGCCGCGGCGCGTAGGGCGCGGCGCACCGCGCCCGCCAGCGCTCCAGGGCCTCTCCCCGCCCGCGGAGCACGATGGTCTGGGGCGGTTCCAGAAACTCCTCGAGCGCGGTCAGCATCGCCCCGTGGGCATGGGGCATCTCGAAGACGCCGGGCCACCCGGCGACGAGGGTTCGCTCCGCCGCCTCGAGGTACCGGGTCTCTCCGAGGAGATGGCCGAGGCGGCCGAGCCACGTGGCGGCGACCCCGTTCCCGGCGGGCAGCGAATCGTCCGAGAACGACTTGCTGCGGTGCATGAGCGCCTCGTGATCGTGAGCGGTGAACCAGAAGCCGCCCCGCTCCCGATCCTCGAATCGATCGAGAAGCGCGTCCGCAATCTCGACCGCGAACTCGAGCCAGTCCGCCCGCCAGCGTGTCTGGAGCAGCCGCAGGGCCGCCTCGAGGACGAAGGCATGGTCGTCGAGGTACGCGGGAAAGCGGGCGCGGCCGCCCTTCCAGGCGGCGTGGAGTCGGCCGTCGACCCACGCGTTCGCGCGCAGGAAGTCGAACGCGCCCGCCGCCGCGCCGATGAAGCCGGGCTCCCCGAGGGTCTCTCCCGCCTCCGCAAGGCCGGATACCATCATGGCGTTCCAGGAGGTGAGGACCTTGTCGTCGAGTCCCGGCCGCACCCGCGGCGCGCGCGCCTCGAAGAGCTTCGCGCGGGCGCGGTCGAGCCGATCCACCGCGACCTCTTCCTCGGTCCCGAGCTTCGCGGCGAGGCTCTCGCGCTCGACGAAGGTGTGCAGGTGCCACTCCTTCCCCTCGAAGTTCGGCGGGCGGTCGAGGCCGAAAGACACCGCCGCGGCGTCGTACTCGTCCTCGTCCAGCACGGCGCGCGCCGCGTCCGGGGTCCAGAGGTAGAACCGGCCCTCCTCGCCCTCGGAGTCCGCGTCGAGGGCCGCGTAGAAGCCGCCCTCGGGCGCCTGCATCTCGCGGATCGCCCAGCGCCCGGTCTCGCGCGCGGTCCGCTCGAAGAGAGCCTCGTGGCCGGCCCCGATCCGGGCCGCCTGCGCGCACAGGGCAAGGAGCGGGCCGTTGTCGTACAGCATCTTCTCGAAGTGCGGGATCATCCACTCGCCGTCCACCGAGTAGCGACAGAACCCTCCACCGAGATGGTCGTAGATCCCCCCGAGCGCCATCTTCGCGAGGGTGTGCACCCCCATGTGCAGGTCGCGCGGGTCGCGGTGACGGCGGAAGCAGCGTTCGATGTTCGTCGGGTGCGGGAACTTGGGGGCGCCGCCGAAGCCTCCGTCGCGGGCGTCGAAGGCGCGGCGAAGCCCCGCCATCGCATGATCGAGGGGCTCGGGGCTCAGGGCGGCGGCATCGCCCGCCCCGCCCGGCTCGGACCGGGCGAGTGCGTCGCGCAGCGTCTCGTTCTGCTTCGCCACCTCGTCCCCGTGAGTGGCGAGGAAGTCGACGACCCGCACGAGAAGATCGCGGAACGCGGGGAGGCCGTGGCGCGGCGACGGCGGGAAGTAGGTGCCGCCGAAGAAGGGGGTGAGATCGCCCGGGGTGAGGAACATCGTGAGTGGCCAGCCGCCGGGGCGCCGCGCGAGGAGCTGGTGCGAAACCTGGTAGATCTTGTCGAGGTCGGGGCGCTCCTCCCGGTCCACCTTGATGTTGACGAAGTGGGCGTTCATCACTTCCGCGGTGGCCTCGTCCTCGAACGACTCGTGGGCCATCACGTGGCACCAGTGGCAGGCGGAATAGCCGATCGAGAGGAGGATCGGACGGTTCTCCGCCCGCGCCCGGTCAAGGGCTTCCGGCCCCCACGGGTACCAGTCCACCGGGTTGTCCGCGTGTTGCAGAAGATAGGGGCTCGTCTCGTCGGCGAGGCGGTTCCGGCGGGGCTCTGGCGAGGTCATGACATCCTTCCCGGTGGAGGGGCGGGCCGAGGAGGCGAACCTCCGCCACGCCTGGCCCGGAAATCTCACCAACTTTCGTCGCGAGGGCGCCGAGACGGCGCTGTGGCTGGCCGCACGGACCGAAAGAGCGCATTCGCGCTGCTGAAGGCGTAGCCTACACCAGCGCTGCGCGCTGTCGAAGCGGCTTGAGGGAGTACGGCCGGTCACAGCGCATGGATCGGCGTCCGCAGCAGAAAGTTGGTGAGATTTCCGGACTGAGGAGCGTAGCGTACAATCCCTGCCCGTGACACCGCTCTATCTCAAGAGAGGCGAAGAGCGGCGCCTTCGCACCGGGCATCCCTGGGTCTACAACAACGAATTCGACGTCGGCCGGGCGCGCCTGCGCGGCCTGCCGCCGGGAGAGCCGGTCGAGCTCCGGGACCACCGCGGCGAGCCGCTCGCGAGCGCCTACGTCAACCCCCACTCTCTCATCGCGGCCCGCATCGTGAGCCGCGACCCCGGAGTGCGGCTCGAGCGCGGTCTCCTCGCCGAACGGCTCGAGGCGGCCGATGCGCTCCGCCGGCGCGAGTTCGACGCACCCTGGTACCGGATGGTGTTCGGGGAGGGCGACGCGTTGCCCGGCCTCATCGTGGACCGCTACGGCGACGTGGCGGTGGCCCAGATCACCACCGCCGGCATGGAGCGGGTGCGGGACGACGTGGTGGAGCTCCTGCGCTCCGAATTCGGGTTTCGCACCGTCGTCCTGCGCAACGACACCCCCGCCCGCGCCCTCGAGGGTCTCGAGGCGAGCACGGAGGTCGTGGGGGCTCCCATCGGCGACACCATCACCGTGGAGGAAGGGGGCGGGGTCTTCGAGGCCGCGCCGCTCGCGGGGCAGAAGACCGGCTGGTACTTCGATCACCGCGCCAACCGGGCACGGCTCGCGGCCCGGGTGGCCGGCCGGCGGGTGCTCGACCTCTACTCCTACACCGGCGCGTGGGGGATCCAGTGCGCCCTCGGCGGAGCGAGCGAGGTGCACTGCATCGACTCGTCTGCCAATGCCATCGAGCTCGCGGAGCGGAACGCGGCCCGAAACGGGGTTGCGGACCGGGTGCGAGCCGAGCGCTCCGACGCGGTGCGGGCGCTCAAGGCGCTGCGGTCGTCCGGGGAGCGATTCGACGTGGTGGTGCTCGATCCGCCGGCCTTCATCCGCCGGCGGAAGGACCGGACGAAGGGGTTCGAGGCCTACCGGCGGACGAACGGACTCGCGGTCCAGCTCCTCGCCCCGGGCGGGTCGCTCGTCTCCGCCTCCTGCTCGGCCCACCTCGAGCGCGCGAAGCACCTCGAGATCATCGCGCGGGTGTCGCATCCGTTCGGCCTGCATCCGCGGGTCGTGGCGGAGGGCGGGCAGGACCGCGACCACCCCGTGCACCCCGCCCTCCCCGAGACCGGCTACCTCCGGGCGTTCTTCGTCGAGTTCGCCTGAAGGAATCGGCCGTGCGCCGCGCCATTCCGCCGGTCGGGGCGGGCAGGTCAGTCGGAGCGGTAGAGGAGATCAGAAGGCGTAGCCGAACGCGTCGCGGAAGCGGGCGGCGAACTCATCCGCTTCGAAACGGTGGTTCTGGCACCCGGGATGGGCGACCTTGATCGCGCCCGCGAGCGAGGCGATCCGCCCCGTCGTCTCCCAGTCGCGGCCGACCTCGAGGCCGAGCAGCAGGCCTGCCCGGTAGGCATCGCCGCATCCGGTCGGGTCCACCGCGCGGGAGGCCGGCACGGCGGGGATGTCCACCGCCTCCCGGCCGCGCGCGAGCACCGTCGAGCCCTCCGCCCCCCGGGTCACGATCGCCGCGTCGACCCGCTGCACGATCTCGTCCGCATCCAGGCCAGACCGTTCCTGGAACAGGCTCCACTCGTAGCTGTTCACGGTGAGCCAGGTGGCCTCGTCGAGGAAGCGCGCGAGCTCGTCCGGCCCGAAGAGGTGGAGCTGCTGCCCGGGATCGAAGATGAACGGAACGCCAAGCTCGGCGAACTCGGCCGCGTGCCGCACCATCGCCTCCCGGCCGTCCGGGGTCACGATTCCAATGCGGACGCCGCCTCCCGCGTCCCCGACGGAATTGACGTGGGCATGATCCATCGCGCCGGGATGAAAGGTCGTGATCTGACTGCCGTCGGGGTCGGTGGTGATGAACGCCTGGGCGGTGAACGCGTCCACCTCGGTCACGAACCGGCGGTCGATGCCGGTCCGATCCATCCAGGCCGCATAGGGCCCGAAGTCGTGCCCCACGGTCGCCATGGGCAGGGGGTCTCCTCCGAGGAGCTTGAGGGTGTAGGCGACGTTTCCCGCGCACCCCCCGAACTCGCGCCGCATTTCGGGCGCGGTGAAGCACACGCTGATGTCCTCCATCCGGTCGGCGAGGAGGTGGTCCCGGAACCGCTCCGGGAAGCTCATGATGGTGTCGAAGGCGACCGATCCGCAGATGAGTGCCGTCATGCCTGGAGAGACTCCTTGCGCGTTTCGAGCCGTTCCCCGCCCGCGAGGGGCGCTCTTCCGTACGCCCCGGAGAGGAACCGCCCGGTATGGGACTCCGGTGCCGCCGCCACCGCCTCGGGGGTCCCGGCGGCCACCACCCGCCCGCCGTCCCGCCCTCCCTCCGGGCCCAGATCGACGATCCAGTCGGCGGCCCGGATGACGTCCAGGTTGTGCTCGATGACGACCACCGTGTTGCCGCGGTTCACGAGACGATCGAGCACGGCGAGGAGCTGCCGCACGTCGTGGAAATGGAGGCCGGTCGTCGGCTCGTCCAGGACATAGAGGGTGCGGCCGCTCTCGCGCCGCGACAGCTCGCGGGCGAGCTTCATGCGTTGCGCCTCGCCGCCCGAGAGGGTCGTCGCGCTCTGCCCGAGCCCGATGTACCCCAGCCCCACGTCGACCAGAGTCTGGAGCCGGCGCGCGACGGCCGGGATCGGGTCGAAGAAGGCGCGCGCCTCCGCCGCCGTCATGCCGAGCACTTCGTGCACCGTCTTTCCGCGGTAGCGAACGCCGAGCGTCTCGCGGTCGTAGCGGCGGCCCTGGCAGACGTCGCAGCGCACGTACACGTCCGGGAGGAAGTGCATCTCCACCCGGAGCACCCCGTCCCCCCGGCACGCCTCGCAGCGTCCGCCCGGCACGTTGAAGCTGAAGCGGCCGGGCGCATACCCGCGCGCGCGGGCCTCCGGGGTGGCCGCGAAGAGCTCCCGGATCGGGGTGAACAGCCCGGCGTAGGTCGCCGGGTTCGAGCGCGGGGTGCGGCCGATCGGACTCTGGTCGATGTTGACCACCTTGTCGATGTGCTCGGCGCCGACGATCCGCGCGGGAGCCTCCGGACCCGACCCGGGTCCGGGTCCGAGCCCCTGCCGCCGGCCGCCCGGGCTCGACAGGGCACGGTACAGGGTGTCGTGCACCAGGCTCGACTTGCCGGAGCCCGACACCCCGGTCACGCACGTCATCACCGACAATGGAAACGCGGCATCCACCGCGCGCAGGTTGTTTGCCGAGGCCCCCTCGACCCGCAGCCAGCCGGCCGGCGAACGGCGCGCGCGGGGCGCGGAGACGTGGCGCCGGCCCGCGAGGTACTGGCCGGTGATCGACGCGGGCTCCCCCATGATGTCTTCCACCGTCCCCCGGGCCACCACCTCCCCACCGTGCACCCCGGGACCCGGCCCCATGTCGATGATGCAGTCCGCCTCGCGGATCGCGCCCTCGTCGTGCTCCACCACGATGACCGTGTTACCGAGATCGCGAAGCCGCAGCAGCGAGTCGAGCAGGCGGCGGTTGTCGCGCTGGTGCAGGCCGATCGAGGGCTCGTCGAGGATGTACATCACCCCGACGAGCCCGGCCCCGATCTGGCTCGCGAGCCGAATGCGCCGGCCCTCCCCCCCGGAGAGGGTGTCCGCGGCCCGGTCGAGCGAGAGGTAGTCCAGCCCCACGTCGACGAGGAAGTCGAGCCGCTGCAGGATCTCGTGCACGAGCCGGCCCGCGATCTCGCCGCGATAGCCGTCGAAGGTGGCCTGGCCGAGGAACCGGCGCAGATCCGCGACCGGCAGGCGTTCGAGCGCGGGCAAATCGCGGCCCGCCACCCACACCGAGCACGCGTGGCGGTTGAGCCGCCGGCCACCGCAGTCCGGGCAGGGCCGCGAGCTCATGTAGCGGGCGAGATCCTCGCGCACGTGCGCCGACTCGGTCTCCCGGTAGCGGCGTTCCATGTTCGGGATGATCCCCTCGAAGGGGCGGACGTGGCGGTGGCGGCGGCCGTACCGGATCTCGATGGGCTCGCCGCGGCTGCCGTAGAGCACGGTGTCGCGGACCCGGGCCGGCAGCTCGCGGAACGGGAGGTCGAAGTCGAAGCGATAGTGGGCGGCAAGGGACTGGAGGAGCCCGAAGTAGTAGGCATTGCTCCGGTCCCACCCGCGCACCGCGCCCCCCGGCAGGCTGACCTCGGGGCGGGACACGACGCGGTCCGGATCGAAAAACGACTTCCGCCCGAGGCCGTCGCAGGCCGGACACGCGCCGGCCGGGCTGTTGAACGAGAAGAGCCGCGGCTCGAGCTCCGGGATCGAGTAGCCGCACACGGGACAGGCGAACCGGGCCGAGAAGACAAGGTCCTCGCCGGTGGTGCCGCCCGAGGCGTCGATCGCGGCGACCGCCGCCCGACCGTCCGCGAGGGCGAGGGCGGTCTCGAACGACTCCGCGAGCCGCGGCCCGAGGTCCGGGCGCACCCGGAATCGGTCCACGACCGCTTCCACGTCGTGGTGGATGGAGCCGTCCAGCCCGGGCGGCGGGTCGAGCTCGACGACCCGGCCGTCCACCCGCGCCCGCACGAACCCGCCGGAGCGAAGCGACTCGAAGACCTCCTGATGCTCGCCCTTGCGCCCCCGCACCAGGGGAGCGAGCAGCATGAGGCGCTCGGCGGGCGGCCGGGCCAGGACCGCGTCGACCATCTGGCTCACCGTCTGCGACTCGAGCACGACGCCGTGTTCGAGGCAGCGGGGCTCGCCGACGCGCGCGAACAGAAGCCGCAGGTAGTCGTGAATCTCGGTCACCGTCCCGACCGTCGAGCGGGGGTTGCCGGAGCCGGCGCGCTGCTCGATCGCGATTGCGGGGGAGAGGCCCTCGATGTGGTCGACGTCCGGCTTCTCCATCACCGAGAGGAACTGGCGCGCGTAGGCGGAGAGGGACTCGACGTAGCGGCGCTGCCCCTCGGCATAGATCGTGTCGAAGGCGAGGCTCGACTTCCCGGAGCCCGAGAGCCCCGTGATCACCACGAGGCGATCGCGCGGAATGTCGACGTCGACATCCTTGAGGTTGTGGGTCCGCGCACCGCGGATGCTGATCGTTCCCGCCCCCGGGCGCCCGGCGGGGGGAAGAAACTGTACGCCGCGCATGAAGGTGAGACGCTCGAAACCAAACGAGCGAGTCTAGTCGATGCGGCAAGGCGGCGATACCGCGTAGGGGTTCGGCGCGTCGTGCGTCGGAATTCGCCCCGACATCGCCGCGCCCGGATGCAATTTGGAAAGGGGGCGCGCAAAATGGGCCCGACGAACGCGGCAGCGACGGCGAGGGGCCGGGCGCGGGCGGTTGGACGGTTTCTCGAAACGGAGCAGCGAAGCATGGCACGGGGCGTCAACAAGGTCATTCTCGTCGGCAATCTCGGAGCCGATCCGGAGACCCGCTACGGCGCGAGCGGGAACGCGATCACCAACATCCGCATTGCGACCAGCGAGAGCTGGACCGACCGGCAGACCAACGAGCGGCGCGAGAACACGGAATGGCACCGGGTGGTGATGTTCGGCCGCCTCGCCGAGGTCGCGGAGCAGTACCTGCGCAAGGGCCGGCAGGTCTACATCGAGGGCCGGATCCAGACCCGGAAGTGGCAGGGACAGGACGGACAGGACCGCTACACCACCGAGATCGTCGCGAACGACATGCAGATGCTGGGCGGGCGCGGGGGCGGCGACGCGGACGACTGGAACCGCGGCTCCGGGCCACCGGCCCAGTCCGCCGCCGAAGGGCGCCCGCCCGCCCGGAGCGCCGCGCCCCCGTCCGGCGGCAACGACCCCGACATCGACGACGACATCCCATTTTAGGGATCCCCTGCCGCTCTCGATTGGGCCGCTATCCCGGAGAGCGGGCTCGACCGAGCACCTCGTTCACGCGTCGCGCGATGGCGCGCGCATCGCCCTCCTTCAGGCAGAGCGCCCTCATTGCTACCCTCCCGTCATCCACGAACGAAGGGTCGACGTGAATGGCGGGCGAACCGTCCTGCAATGCGAGGACGAGATCGAAGGCGGAGGGTCCATGCGGTCCGGGAGCAACTTCGAGCACGAGACACGGCTCCTGCCCGTTCGCGCCTTCCTCGATGCGGACCACGCGTCCGATTTCGGGATCGAGATGCGCCTCTATCTCCTCCAGGCGTCCAAGGCATCGCTGGTTGCGCTCACCGATGTCTTCCTCGACGAAGCGCCCGAGGCCAACGAGCAGGGCCACGATCTGTTCCTTGCCGACCTTGCAGGAGCGGCCGATCCCGTGCTGGGGCAGGCCGCGGAGATTGAGGCCGGCAAACAGGGCGGACGGAGGGCGCCACTGCTCGAAGAAGAGGTCCTGATCGAGGTTCTGGAGCAGAGCCGAAGCGACGAGATCGCGCCGCCCGCACAGGATGCCGCTGCCTTGCGGCCCGAGGATCGCCTTGCCACCGCTGATCGAGACCAGATCGGCGCCCTCCTCGAGGAAGCGGCGGAGGTTGCGAGTGGGCGGGAGCTGGGCCGCGGCGTCCACGAGCACCGGCACACCGTTCGCGTGTGCGACCTCCGTCACCGCGGCAAGGGAAGGCCGGGAGCTTGGCTGTGCGACGTAGAAGACGCAGGCGGTGCGCTCCCCGATCGCGTCGTCGATTTCCCAAGGTTCCGCATCCCGCACCCCGGCCCCGCTGAATCGGTCAGCGAGTCCCACTTCGACGAGGCGTGCACCGGCTGCACGCACCGCGTGGTCGTAGAAGTTGCGCTGGCTGCGTACCACGACCGCTTCGTCCCGCATTCCAGTGGTATCGGGGAGGCGGTTCATACGTGCGGGGTCCAGTCCCGCAAGGCACGCGGCGGTGCCGAGAAGCAATCCCGCCGAGGCACCCGCCGTCACCATGCCGGCCTCGGCCCCGGTCGCCTCGGCAATGATCTCGCTCGCCCGGCCCTGGAGCTGGGCCATGTCGACGCAGTGCTGCGTCGCCTCGTGCATTGCGGCTGCGATCTCCGGCGGCATCGGAGCGCCGCTCACTCGTGTCGAGGTACCTTTCGCGTTGATGATCGTCGGCACTCCGAGCCGTTCGTAGACGTTCGACATGCTCTACCCCGACATCGACAGCTTGGTGGAGATTCTCACCGATTCACGGACGGGTGATGTCCTCGCCACTGCTCTCAGCCGGCGGCTCCGTTCCCGGGGCGAGACCCGTCACTGGACAGGCGCCGCAGTGCTCTTCAGGCGATCGCCCGCTCGGCGACGGGCCTCTCCCACCCGGGCAGGCGGGCCGGTGTCAACCAGGGCAGGTCGGGCTCGCCGGCGCCGCCTGCCACGGCGTCGGCGAGCCAGCGGGCGGTGGCTGGCCCGGAATGCATGCCGATGGAGCCCAGCCCGCCGTGGACATAGAGGCCGTCGAGCGGCGTGCGGCCCGCAACGGGCAGGCCGTCGGGCAGCATCGGCCGGTTGCCGAGCCAGGCGTTCTCGATGTTGAGCGACGCGAAGCCCTTGACAAGCCCGATCGCGCGCCGGGCGATGCGGGCGGGCATATCGGTGTTTCTGACGAGGTCCCGCATCGCCGGGGAGACGGAGGCGCCGAGACGCGCGGAGCCGCTCTGCATCGGGTTGAAGCAGACCGCCTCGATTCCCGGTCCATCGTCCCGGCGCTCGGCGATGTCCGAAAGTTTGCCTACGTCCATGCTCCGGCCGAGGTCCGTCTGATCCGGCCATGACAACTCCTCGATCATCCAGGGTACGCGGATGTCGAGCGGCCCGGTCTGGATGATCCAGCCCCGCCCAGCGGTGAGCGGAAAGCGGGGCAGGGGGTCGTCGCCGACGACCCGGCGGAGCGTCTCCGGGAGCCACATGCCGTTGGCGGCGAACACCAGATCGGCCGCGGCGATGCCGTCGTCCGTCAGCACGCCCTCTACCTTGCCACCGCGGGCCATGATCTGCGCCACCCGGCAGCCCGTGCGGATGCGGGCGCCGGCCTCGCGCGCCGCGTGAGCGAAGGCGTGCGTGGCCATCAGCGGCTCCAGGCTCCAGGCCGTATCCAGGACGAAGCCGCCGGCAACCTGAAAGCCGAGCTGTGGAAAGTCGCGCGCGAGCTCCTGCCCGCTCACCGGTTGGACGCTGATGCCGAGCGCAGCGATGCGCCCGACCAGGCCGGCGGTCGCGTCCAGGCGCGCGTCGTCCCCGGCGATCAGCAGGTGGTCGATCCGGCGCCAGCCGAACTTGACCGGGCCATCGGCCAGCTCGTCGTAGATCTCGGCGCACGCCAGCAACAGCCGGACCACTTCCGCCTGGGGGCCGCTGAACAGGGTGCCGGTGTTGCGGCCGGAGGATTCGGCAGCGATGGGGCCCTGGTCGTAGACCGTCACGCCGAGCCCGCGCGTCGCCAGCTCGTAGGCCAACGTGCAGCCCGCGATCCCGGCACCGATGATGACGGCGTCGGTGGGTCGCTCGCTCCGGATAGCCATTGACGTATCCCCCGCCGAGCCGGACAACGCTTTACTCTAGCACCCGGTGCATGGAGCGAGACCCTCTCTGCCAACCTGACCGAGACCCCGGCGCCCTGTGGAATTGATGCAGGGCGTGGAGGTGAAGACCAATGAGAGTGGAGACAGAGCCGGGCACCGGGAGGCAGACGGGCGCGACCGCGACACGAGCGCCCGTATACTTGACGCAGGATGACTCACCTGCGGACGACCTCGGCACGGCGAGTCAGGCGCGCCAAACCGGGTCGCCGGACCGGACGGCTCGCCGCGACCGCAGACCGCCGGAAGACGTCACACTTGGCAGGAAAATGGATGCGAGCGAGCTACGCGCGGCCACGGCGGGTGCCGCGATACCCGCACCGGCGGCACTGCACCTTTTCGACCGTCCCGCTCGGACCGAACCCGATCTGGACCTCGATGACCTCGAGGTCGTGCACGCCAAGGGCGCACAGGACGCGGCCGAGCCACTCGCGCGCCCGCTCCATGTCGAGCACCCGCTTCACGTCAGGCGTCCGGCCGCGGTGACGGCGGTGAGCAGGCCCGTTTCCTCATCCCCATCCCCGGACGCAGCGAGGTAGTCCCCGTGCAACTCCAACTCAGCACCTGGCAAGAGGTGGAAGCATATCTTGAGCGGGCCACCGCGGTCATCGTCCCCATCGGCTCGACCGAGCAGCACGGGCCGAACGGGCTCATCGGAACGGACGCGATCTGCCCCGAGGTGGTCGCGCGGGCGGTGGGAGAGGAGGAGGACGCCCTGGTGGGCCCGACCATCAGCGTCGGGATGGCCCAGCACCACCTCGCGTTTCCCGGCAGCATCACGTTGCGTCCCAGCACCCTCATCGCCTGCGTGTCGGACTATGTCGAATCGCTGACCCGGCACGGATTCGACGCAATCTATTTCCTCAACGGACACGGCGGCAACATCGCGACCCTGAACGCCGCGTTCTCCGAGATCTACGCGCACGCGAGCCTCGGCCGGACCGAACGCCGGGTGCGCCTCGCCCTCACCAACTGGTGGGACGGAGCCGGAGTGCGCCGGATCTCGAACGAGCACTTCGCGGGCATCGAGGGCAGCCACGCGACGCCGAGCGAGGTATCGCTCTCCTACTTCGCCTATCCGGAGGCGGTCAAGTCCGCCTCCTTCGAGCCTCGGGTGGCTCCGAGCGGCCGGTTCCGCGACGCCGAGGACTATCGGCGGCGGTTCCCGGACGGGCGCATCGGCTCGGATCCGTCCGGCGCGAGTCCCGAAGTGGGGGAACGCCTCTTTCACGCGGCGGTGCGGGACGTGCGGCAGGACTACCGGGCGTTCGCCGCCGGGGGGCGGTAGGCAGCGGACCTCGACGCGACGCGCGGGGTTCGCCGCCCCCGGAGCGGAGCTCGCCGCGGCGCGGCGGGGTCCGCCGTCCGCCTGCGGCGGTTTCCGGTCCCCGGACCCGGGCGGTGCTCCCCACCCGCGTGGAATATAATCGGCGGCCCGAACCCCCGAAGCGCGTCCAGGAACCGGACGGAGTCGACCGTGGCGAAGAAAAAGCCGACCTACCGGATCATCTTCCACAACCAGGGCAAGGTGTACGAGCTGTACTCGCACACCGTCAGCCAGGGGGATCTCTTCGGGTTCATCGAGATTGGGGACATCATCTTCGGCGAGCGCTCGGCGGTGCTCATCGACCCCTCGGAGGAGCGGCTTAAAACGGAGTTCGGCGGGGTGAGCCGTACCTGCATCCCGATGCACGCGGTGATTCGCATCGACCAGGTCGACAAGCAGGGCGTGAACAAGATCGTCAGCGTCGAGGACGGAAAGGGTCAGGGCAACGTGACCCCCTTCCCGGTTCCCATGTTCACCCCGGGCGGGGACCCCGGCTCTTCCGGGAACTGAGGCGCAGGCGAAACAAGCTCGACCCGGTCCCGGAGCTGCCTCGGAGCGGACCTGGAGCGGAATCGAAGCGGGATCCGACAGGGCTCAGACCCGGTACGCCGTCGTGGTCATCACTCCGGCCGCGACCCGCATCGTCATCCGGACCGGA
>JAJECB010000337.1 GCA_022822245.1 Gammaproteobacteria bacterium | reverse complement strand
TGAATGTCGAGGAACTCGTCCTGCATCTGGCGCCGGATGAGGGGGTCGAGAGCCGAGAAGGGCTCGTCGAGGAACCAGAGCTCGGGCTCGACGGCGAGCGAGCGGGCGATCCCGACCCGCTGCTGCTGCCCTCCCGAGAGCTGGCGCGGGAACGCGCCCTCGCGCCCCTCGAGCCCGACGAGCTGGATGACCCGGCTTACCCGCTCGTTGCGCTCGGGCACGGGCAGGCCCTGGAGGGTGAGGGGCAGGGCGACGTTGTCGAAGACGTTGAGGTGCGGCATGAGCCCGAAGCTCTGGAAGACCATCCCCATCTTGTGGCGGCGGATCTCGATGAGCTCCCGGTCGGACTTCCGGAGGAGGTCCTCGCCGTCGAGGCGCACTTCGCCGTGGGTCGGCTCCACGAGCCGCGAGAGGCAGCGGACGACGGTCGACTTTCCGGAACCGGAAAGCCCCATGATGACGAATATCTCGCCGACGTGGACGTCGAAGCTCACGTCGACCGCGGCCGGGATCGCCCCGTCGGCCCGCATGCGCGCCGCGAGCGCCCCCGGTTCCTGCGAGGTCACGTCCCGATTGAAATAGGGGGCCGCCCTGTCGCGATATACCTTCCACACATCGCGGCAGGAGAGCTTGACCTGCGAAGTAGTGTCCGAAGGGCGAGCGTCCACGTCCGGCCTTCCGACCTCCCGGCCCGTCAATTCCCGCTCCGAACGTTATGCGGGGGCGGTTGGGGTGTCAATCAAGGCGCCGTTCGGGCCCCGGTCTCCGGAGCGAGGGAGGGTGAAGGGCGGGGTGAGCCCGGCCCCGGCGGCGGGGGTCAGCCCCAGACCTCGCCCGCGACGCGCAGGAAGTTGCCCCCGAGCACCGCCCGGACCTCGGCTTCGCCCCGGCCCCGGGCGAGGAGCTCGGCGGTGAGCTCGCGGAGCTGGGAGGGGGCGGCGCACCGGATCGCGCCCCCCGGGTACTGCTCGCGCGGCCAGTAGTCCTCGTTCGCGGCGAGGGCGTCCTGGAAGCTCGCGTCGACCTCCGCCTCGAAGAAGTAGTCGAGGCCGATGCCGACGTGGTCGGGGCCGACGAGGTCGAGGAGGTACTCGACGTGGTCCGCCACCGTCGAGGTCCGGATGTCGTCCTCGCCGAGGAAGAGGCCGATCCCGTTGATTCCAACCACCCCGCCGGTCGCCGCGCACGCGAGCGCCTGCTCGTCGCGGATGTTCCGCTCGTGGTCGCGGAGGGCGCGCGGATTGGAGTGGGAGAAGATGACGGGGGCGCGCGAAAGCTCCATCGCCTCCATCGTCGTGCGGTAGCTGCAGTGCGAGCAGTCGACGAGGATCCCGAGGTCGTTCATCTCCCGGACCGCCGCCCGCCCGAAGTCGGTGAGGCCGGTGTCCTCGTCGTGGCAGCCGCCGCCCGCGAGGTTGTTCCGGTTGTAGGCGAAGAGGATCTGGCGCACCCCGAGGGCGTGGACGAGGTGCAGGAGGTCGAGGGACCCTTCGAGGACGTTCATGCCCTCGAGGTCGAAGGCGACCGCCATCCGGCCCGCCGTCCGCGCCGCGCGCACCTCCGATACGGAGCCGACAAGGGCGTAGTCCTGCGATGCCTCGAACCATCGCCGGAATGCCGCGAGCACCCGGATGGTGTCGTTCCAGCCCTGGACGTCGTAGCCGACGTTGACGGAGAGGAAGTCGACGCCCGCGTCCTTCCAGATCGCGAGGTTCCGGAGGTCCGTGGTCGGCCACGACTCGAAGCCCGCGTGGGCGTCCCATACGAAGGCGTCCGCGTAGAGGGCCTCGGCGTGCGCGGCGTCGCCCGCGGCGTCGTCTTCTTCGCCCCCGCGTCGCCCGGGCTCAGCCATGGCCGGCCCCGCCCGGCGCTCGGCGGGCGACGACGAGCCACCCCGGCCGCTCGATCCGGTCCATGTAGTTGGTCTTCTCGGTGCGCTCGACGGTCCATGCCCCGGCCTCCTCGAGACGCCGGAGGTGGGAGGGATAGTCGTCCTCGACCCAGCGGAGCGCGCTTGAGTAGAGCACGATCGGACCGCCTGCGCGCACCGGCCGCGCGAAGTGGTCGAGGTCCTCGGGTCCGAGGTGGCCGGCCCCGAACACCCCGACCGCGATGACCGCGTCGTACCGCCCGGGCTCGATCGTGCCGCGCGCCCGCACGTCGCCTTCGACGAGGTTGCGATAGAGCCCCTTGGCGCGGGCCTCGGCAAGCATCCGAGGTGACGCGTCGAACCCGTCGATGGCCGTGAACCCCCTCGCCGCGAGCTCCTCCGCCACGAGCCCGGTGCCGCAGCCGATGTCGAGGATCTCGGCTCCCCGATCCGGGCACGCGGCGGCCATGGCGTCGGCCGCGGTCCGGGGGCGGTATAGCCGTAGCCGCCGACGAGGTCCGTCTCGTAGGTCGGCGCCCATTCCTCGTAGACCTCGTGCGCATCGTCCCCGGCCCGCATCGCGGTCAGCTTCGCGACGTACCCGTGGAGCCCTCCGCGCGCCGCGTCGTCATTCATGGCCTTGCCTGCCCTCTCGCGAAAAAGGAGCCGGAGTGGGTTTTTCCGGTGTGGTGGAGCGAGCCGGATGCGAAACGGGAAAACCCGCTCCGACTCCGACTTCTCCGCCTCAGCGGGCGGGCGGCTCCCCGCCCCGGCTCCGGAAGTAGCCCTCGTAGGCCTGGGCGGAGCCGAGGAGGATGCCGCCGTCGACCACGAGCTCCGCCCCGGTGCACATCGCCGCCCGGGGAGAGAGGAAGAAGAGGATGGCGTTCGCGATCTCTTCCGGCTCGATCAGGCGTCCGAGCGGAACCCCCTTCGCCATCTGTTCCTGCGCGCCGCCCGGCGAGTCGTCCCCGCCGCCGAGGAGGCGCGTCCGGGTCGTGCCCGGGAAGACCGCGTTGGCCCGGACCCTCCACGGGGCGAGCTCGTAGGCGAGGTGCCGGGTGAAGCCGACCATCCCCCACTTCGAGACGGTGTAGGGAATGTCCGACCCGAGCGAGATGTTCTTGCCGGCGACCGAGGCAAGGTTGACGATCGCCCCGCCGCCCCTCGCCTTGAGGTGCGGGACCGCTGCCTTGGTGCAGTTGAACGCGCTCCGGAGGTTGATGGCGAGGAGCTCGTCCCAGGCTTCGGCGTCCGTCGTGTCGAGCAGCCGTCGCGGGCTCACCCCGGCGTTGTTGACGAGTCCGTCGAGACCATCCTGGGCTTCCGCGGCGGCGTCGATCGCCCGTGCCACGGCCCCGGAATCGCGGAGCTCGACCCGGGCGAAGCGGCATCCCGAGAGCGAGTCCGCGACGTGCGTCGCATCGTCCCGATCGAGGATGGTGACCCTCGCCCCCCCGTCGCAGAGCGCGCGGGCGGTGGCCTCGCCGATCCCTCTCGCGCCGCCGGTCACGACGGCGGAAAAGCCGCTGAATTCGCTCATGTGCAAGTTCTCCGATCTGTCGAGGCAGGGTACCGGACCGTGCCTCCGGCGCGCGGAGGATAAGCGACGGGCCGGGCGTCCGCCACGGGTCGCAGCCCGGCCGCCCGTGACGCCCCGGCGCGGCGACTCTCGGGCTGGTTGCAATCGCCCGGGCGCAAGACCGGAATCGGCGGACGACGGGGGCGGACACCCGTTCGGGGGGCACGCGCGAACGCAAGCGTGATGCGATGAAGAAGACGCTCGACGCGATCACCTTCGGACGGAGCTCCGTGGCGGATCGCGCATGGAGCCGGGAGGACTGGCATACTGGCGCCCATGTCCACTTCGACGCACCCCACCGCTCAGTCCGGGGCGAGCAAGACCGCCCGGAACCCGGTCAAGGTCATTCCGGTCGAGGGGCCGCTTCCCCGGAAGCCTCCGTGGATCCGGGTCCGCGCTCCGGTGGGGCCGGAGGTCACGAGGCTCAAGGGCCTCCTCCGCGAGCAGCGCCTCGTCACCGTGTGCGAGGAGGCTTCCTGCCCGAACCTCGGCGAGTGCTTCTCGCACGGGACGGCGACGTTCATGGTGATGGGCGAGCTTTGCACGAGGCGGTGCCCGTTCTGTGACGTGGCCCACGGGCGCCCGGACCCCCTCGATCCCGCGGAGCCCCTCCGGCTCGCAACCACGGTGGCGCGTCTCGGGCTACGGCATGTCGTCATCACCTCGGTGGACCGGGACGACCTCCGCGACGGCGGGGCGGGCCATTTCGCGTCGTGCGTGCGCGCGGTCCGGGGGCGGACGCCCTCCACCCGCATCGAGATCCTCGTCCCCGACTTCCGGGGGCGGATGGAGCGGGCCCTCGACGCGCTCGCGCCCGCCCCGCCCGACGTCTTCAACCACAACCTCGAGACCGTGCCCCGGCTCTACCGCAAGGTGCGCCCGGGGGCGGACTACGCCTGGTCCTTGAAGCTCCTCGAGCGCTTCGGGGAGGCCCACACCGGAGTCCCCACCAAGTCGGGGCTCATGGTCGGGGTCGGCGAGACGGACGAGGAGATCGTGGAGGTGATGCGCGACCTCCACGCCCACGGCTGCTCGATGCTCACCGTCGGGCAGTACCTCCAGCCGAGCCGCGGGCACCTCCCGGTGGAGCGCTTCGTCGAGCCCGCGAAGTTCGAGGAGTTCCGGCGGATCGGCGAGGAGATCGGGTTCGCGAACGTCGCGAGCGGCCCCCTCGTCCGCTCCTCCTACCACACCGACCGCCAGGCCGCCGAGGTCGCCTGACCGCCCGCCGGCGGAAAACTGCACGTTCCGCAGCCTCAGGCGTGACCAAGGAGTCGCCATGCCGGCTTTAGGCCTACAATCTCACACCATGGACGAATTCCGTGTACTGCCGTGACGTTGCATCTCAGCTCTGTCTGGCTGTTGCGATCGGTGGAATGTGGGTGTCCATTCGTGATGCATGAGCGAGGGGAGGTGTCGCGTGTACCCCGAGGAGAACGCACAAATTGAAGTATTGGAGACCAAGGGTGCACAGGCTGCGCTGTCCCCTGTGGAGGGGCCGATGGCACATGTCCTCACGAGTGGACACGCCCGCCCAGGTACGAAGAAAACAGCGCTCGTCGCAAATTCCAGCGCGACCGCGTTGTTGTCGTTAGATTGGAGACAATAACTTGATAGGATTGACAAAAATCTCTGTCACGAACTATCGTGCCCTCGCGAATGTCGGGCTCAATCTCGGTGCCGTCAATGTCATCTTCGGTCCAAACGGTGCGGGAAAATCGACGCTGCTCGACTCCCTATATTTCTTCCGCGATTGCGCCATTCGCGGCGTAGAAGTCGCGTCCTCTGAGCGGGATCATGGAATTGGCATTCTCTGGGCAGGGCCAATTTTTCCTGGCCGGTAGCTGATTGATACGACAGGCCAAACAGGGCCTGTGGACAAACCTCGCCGAGGGGTCCATAGTAGGGGACAGGCCCATCGACCCCGGCGAACACGATGCTCGAGATGATTGCGCGA
>JAJECB010000249.1 GCA_022822245.1 Gammaproteobacteria bacterium | reverse complement strand
CGCGGACCGCCTGCTCCAGCCGGGTCATGGCGGGAAGCCCGTCGGAGCCGGTCTCGTCCGGATAGTCGAGGCGCAGCTCATCGAGGGTGAAGCCGATCCGGCCGGCAATGTCCAGCGTCGCTTCGATCGCCTCGGGCCGATCCCGGAACAGGCGCGCCATCTCGGCCGGAGACTTGAGCCGGCGCTCGGCGTTCTTGAGAAGGTCGAGGCCCATCTCGTCGATGCACCGGCCGGCGCGAAGGCAGGCGAGCACATCGGCGACGGGGTGCCGGTCCGCCCGGTGCATGAGGACCGCGTTGGTCGCGACGAGAGGGACTCCGGCCGATCGGGCGGTGCGCGTCACCCGTTCTTCCCGGCTGTCGTTCGGAGGCGAGGCGAGCGAACGGCGAAGTGCGAGCCACACCTGCCCGGGGAAGGCCGCCCGCCACGAGGCGAGGATCGGGGCGAGGTCCGATGCCGGCCGGTCCGGCGGCAGCACGATGAGCACCATCCCCTCCGCCGCCGCGAGGAGATCGTCGGCGCGGAGCACCCGGTTCCCGGTTCCGCCTTCGCCCTCGCCTCCGCTTCCCCCTTCGAGCCCGTCCCGGCTCCGGTCTGCGCCCCGGTTCCGGTTCCGTGCACCTCCCCCCGCTCGTGCCTTGCCCCCTTCCTTCCCTTTGGTCAGCAGCCGGGACAGCCGCCCGTAGGCGGCCCGATCGCACGGATAGGCGAGCACGGACGGCGCGTCCGCGAGATCGAGCCGCGCCCCGACGAACGACCGGAGACCCGCCGCGCGCGCCGCCGCGTGGACCCGCACCACCCCGGCGAGCGAGTCGTGGTCCGCGACCCCGAGGGCCTCCAGACCGAGCTCCGTGGCCTGCCGGACCAGCTCCTCGGGATGGGAGGCGCCCCGCAGGAAGGAGTAGTTCGAGACCGCCTCCAGCTCCACGTAGCGGGCGGCATTCGCGCCTGCGCCTGCGTGGGAAACGGTACGAGCCCGGCGGGAGGGGCGACCGTCGTCCGCCGCCCGGCTCATCTCCCGCCTTTCGCTCCCGCTCCCTCGCCGGCCGATTCCGCGAGGGCGCGGAGTCGCCGCGGAGGCGGGGCACTCGGACGGACAGACCCGGCCGCCGCAACCGGCACCGGGCGGGATCGGCCCGAGGGAACGCTTCCCGTCGGACAGGCGGGCGAAGCGAGGGTTTCGCCTCCGCGGAAGGAGATGCCGGGGGGTCGGATCACGGGAAGAGTCCGTGCAGATACCAGCGCGGGGGGCCGGGGTGCAGGTCCCGGTAGATCCACAACCGGGCTCCTTCCTCGGTCTCGACCTGCCAGTAGTCACGCCCCGCCGGCAGGCCTTCCTCCCGACCGCCCGTGCCCCCCCCTTCGCCCCACCACTCGGAGACGATCCGCTCGGGTCCGCGGGCGCTCCGCAGGCGTACCGGACGGCCACCTCTCCGGTGCAGAACGGCGGGAGGCTCGAGCGGATCGTCCGGCCCGCTCTCCACTCCGACCGGCTCCGGGGAAGCGAGCAGCCGCAACGGCCGTGGGTTTCCCCCATCCGCCGCCGCGGCAAACGAGGGAGCGCGAATCCCCGGGGCGGAGACGGGTGCGCGGCGGGACGTGGAGGCCAGCACCGGTTCGGTCTCGAACGCCGCCTCCGGACGATGCCGGGCGGCCGGTCGGAACCGGACCAAGTTGCGGGATCCGAGCCGGACCGAGAGGCGCTCCCACAACCCTTCCCGGTCGGATCCCGCCTCGGGGTCGAACGGCTCCACCGCCGCCGCGGCAAGGTCAAGGCGGGCCACCCCGCTCTCCGGATCGAATGCCTCGGGGCGTTCCCGAAAGAGCTCGAGCCACCGTTCGGGATCACGGACCCCCCGTCCCGCCCGGACCTCGATCCGCCGCCGCCCCGAACCCGGGGCATCGAAGCCAAGGACCAGGAGCATCTTCCGCGCCCCGAGATCTCCCCGGCGGAGCCGGGCGCACAGCCTCTCCAGCAATGCCGCGCAGACCGCTTCGACCGATGCCGGGTCCCGCAGGGGCTCCATTCCCTCCCAATCGACCCGAAGCTCCGGTCGAGGCGAGCGCACCCCGAGCGGCTCGGATCCGCTTCCCTCCCCCTCGAGCATCCGGTCGAGACACCGGATCAACCGCTCCCCGAACCGTTCGGCGAGAGCCGTTCGGGAACGGCTCGCGAGGTCGCCGACGCACCGCAGCCCGACCCGGCGCAGCCTCGCCGCGCCTTCGGCATCGAGACGAAGGGCCTCCACCGGGAGCCCCCGCACCTCCTCCGGGGTTCCGATGGTGAGCTCCGCGCCCGCGAAACGGGCGAGCCCCCAGGCGGCCCCGGCGCCCCCCGCTACCGCCACCCGCACCGACCACCCGCCCTCCGCGAAAACGCGGCGGCAGTCTTCCAGCATGGCCCGCTCGCCGCCGAAGAGATGGGCGGTTCCCGTCACGTCGACCAGGAGATCGTCCATCCCCCGGACGACCCAGGGTCCGTGCCGCTCGGCCGCCCGCGCCGCCGCCTTCATCGCCCGGGCTTCACGTTCGCGATCCGGAGGGCTCGCCAGCAGGGACGGACACCGCGCGCGGGCGTCGCCCCACCCCATCCCTGGTCTCACCCCCGCGGCTTCCGCCGCCTCCGATACCGCCGCCACCACCGTGCCGCCATGCACAACCGTCACCACCGGCCGGCCGCCGTCCCGGTACGACCGGGTCAGGCACTCCGTCGCCAACCGGGGAAACCACACGCAAAGCACCCGTCGCATCGCTCCACTCCACCAACCACTCATGCGGCCTTCCCCGGCGCACCCGCCGAAGCGTCCACCGCCACCGGATCCCTCGTTCCGATCCCGGCACGGGAGCCGCCTCCCAGCCGCTTTCCGCCCAGCTCATGTCACGCGCCCGGGCCAGGAACACGAAGCCGAGCCCCCCGCCGGCCTCGGCCGCGAGCTGGAGCCGGCGGCCGCGCGCGGAGCGCAGCCCCCCGGCCGTCTCGACCACCACCGCGGCGAGTCCCCGCTCGCGAAGCGCCGTTTCCGCCGCCCCGAGCGCCGCCGCCTCGTTGTCCGCCCGGGCCATCACCAGGCGATGCGGGTCCAACCCGAGAGCGGCGAACCCCGGGGGATGAAGGGGAGGGAAGGAGCCACCTTCGACGACGCACCACAGGACCGGCCCGCGCAGGCGGGAGCACAGTACCGCCGCGAAAGCGGTGGCCCCCGGCCCGGTCACCGCATGCACCCGCCCCCGGGTCAGGCCGCCGCCGAGCCAGCCGTCGATCTCCCCTCCGTCCACGCTCGCCCGAAGCAGCTCCCTCCTCCCTTCGAGCGCTCCGATCCGGGTGCGCAGCTCCTCCCGTACGCTCTTCATGTCGAAATCGCGACCGCTCGTGGGGTCCCTTTGGTTCTTCATTGGTTTTCTTTATGACGCTTCTCGCGCCCGGTGTCAATCGGATGCTTTCCGGGGGAGGAAAGAAACCGGGGAAACGCTCATCACGCCATCAACGGGTCCGGCGTGAAAATTTCGCTCTTCGGTCCTCTCGCAACATAAGGCCGACGCCCCCCACCCCCCGACCTCGTGCACGATCCGATCACGGAAGGTGATCGTCGGTGACCGATGGACAAACCACAGTTCGATATATCAATAAATTATGATCGTTTATTTCAAAATGATCTAAGAACAGGGAACCTTGAACCCGGATCGATCCGGTAAACTGTCGTACGGGGAAGATCCCGGCGCAACAGGCGTGGACTCCCGCATGGATTTCCCACTATGATCCACGTTCGGAACCGGAACGGGTTCTTTCACAGGATCGCTCAGGGTACGCGTGGAATCGCCATGATGCGTCACAGCAGGATCCCCACTTTCCTGATCGTCGCGGCCCTTTGGTGCGGCGCGGCCCAGGCGCAGAATGCCCCCGCCGACGGAAGGGACGAGGTCACGTTCCGACCCTGGATCGGCACCCTCGGCGTTCACTTCCAGTCCGAACACCTGTTCGAGGCGCCGGCCCGCGTCCCCTTCCCCGGTGCTCACGGCTCCGGCCGGGAGCTTTCGAGCCAGACCAACGCGGCGGGGCCGCAGGGGCTCGGGCTCGGTGGCGTGTGGCGGCCGTTCCGGAACGGCTTCCAGCTCAACTTCGCGATGTATCTCGACCCGGTCGAGTCGGGCGAGCCCGAGGCCTTCCGGTCGCGGGCGCCTTCCGACCCCGGCCTCCCCTCCGACGATCTCGTCTCGTTCCCCCTGAATTTCGAGGCCATTTCCTACGTGGGTCTCGGCTGGAAAACGAGCGGCCCGGGGCTGGGCGTGAACCTCGATGTCGGGGCTTTCCTGTCCGAGGAGTATTCCCTGCGGAGCGATGCCTGCCTCGGCTCCGCTCCGACCCCGTCCGAATGCGACACCGCGTCGTTCGGGACCGGGCGAGGCCCGCTGCCCGGATCGTTCCGCGGGTTCGAGTGGTATCCAGCCGTCTCGCTCGGGATCGAATATCGCTTCTGATTGCCCGGGTCCGGACGGAAGGCCCGGGCCACTCTCTTGAACCGGTGACGAGGGGTCCCGCTCGCGGGGCCGCCCCCGCGGCGAAGCCCCTGCCGCCCACCCCCCGGTCACCCGGCCCCCATCGATGACGGGGTACTATCTCCCGGGTTCCGCCGCGCTTCCCGGATTCCGGTTGGGGAAGATCCTCGCCCGGCTGCGGCGGGAGCTGCCCGCGATCACCGGCGGCGCGGCGTGGGCCGCGTACTTCGTCGATGCGGCGGCCCCGCTCGACGAGGAAGAGCTCGCCGCCCTCGCCCGCCTGCTCGACGCCTCCCCCCTGGTCGGGACCTCCGGGCGCACCTCCGATGCCCCCCCCTCCGCGGCGACGCACGGCGCGAGTGCCGGATCCGCGGAGCCCCGCACCGGGACCTCCGAGTCCCCGGATCTCCCCGGCCGCGCCAGGGCCCTGGTCACCCCTCGAGCGGGGACGATCTCGCCGTGGTCGAGCAAGGCGACCGACATCGTCCGCAACTGCGGCTTCGATCGGGTGCGCCGCGTGGAGCGCGGCACCCTCTGGATCCTTTCCGGGGTGAACGCCCTCACCGAAGGAGCGCTCGGGACGCTCCACGACCGCATGACCGAACGCGTCTCGCCCCTCGGCGAACCGGCGGTCCCGGACCCGCGGTCCGCGGCCTCCGCCCGGGACCTCGCGGTGCCCCCGGATCTCTTCCGCGAAACCCCGCCGGGGCCGCTTGCCCGGATCTCCCTCCGCCACCAGCCGGAGCGCGCCCTTCGCGACGCGGACCGGCGGCTCGGGCTGGCGCTCAACGAGGACGAGGTCCGGTGGCTCCGCGACCGGTTCGGCGCGCTCGGCCGGGATCCGACCGACGCCGAGCTCATGATGTTCGCGCAGGCGAACTCCGAGCACTGCCGGCACAAGATCTTCAACGCTTCCTGGACGGTGGACGGCCGTCCCGCGGAGCGGTCGCTCTTCGACATGATCCGGCACACCCACGCGGCGAGCCCCGGCCGGGTGCTCTCCGCCTACCACGACAACTCCGCGGTCGTCGAAGGCGGCACCGTGGCCTGGTTCGGTCCGGACCCCGTGACCGGGGTCTATCGCCATGCCGCGGAGCGGTCCGGGCTTCTCATGAAGGTGGAGACCCACAACCATCCCACCGCGGTCTCCCCCTTCCCGGGTGCCGCGACCGGCTCCGGCGGCGAGATCCGGGACGAGGCGGCCACCGGACGCGGCGCGGAGAGCCGGGCCGGGCTCGTCGGGTTCAGCGTGTCTTCCCTTCGCATTCCGGGCTTCGAGCAACCGTGGGAGGCGGAGGGGCCCGGCACCCCGCCCCACATCGCGAGCGCTCTCGACATCATGCTCGAGGCCCCCATCGGTGCCGCCCGGTTCAACAACGAGTTCGGACGGCCCGCGATCTGCGGCTACTTCCGCACCTTCGAGCAGGCGAAGGAAGGCGAAGGGGGCGCGTGGCACGGCTACCACAAGCCGATCATGATCGCGGGGGGGATGGGCCGGATCCGCACCCGGCACGTCGCGAAGGCGGTCCTGCGGCCGGGGGCGCTCATCGCGGTGCTGGGGGGTCCCGCCATGCTGATCGGGCTCGGCGGAGGGGCCGCCTCCTCCGGCGTCGTCTCCGGCCCCGGCGCGGACCGCCCCGGCGTCCCGCGGGAACGAGACCCCACGCGCGACGACAGACCTGAGCCCGACGATGTTCGCCAACCCCGGGGGCTCGACTTCGCCGATGAAGGCCGCTCGGAAGCCTCGCACGACCTTCACCGCCAGGAGCTCGACTACGCCTCCGTTCAGCGGGACAACGCGGAGATGCAGCGCCGCGCCCAGGAGGTCATCGACTCGTGCGCCCGGCTCGGAGACCTGAACCCGATCCTCTCCATTCACGACGTGGGAGCGGGAGGGCTCGCCAACGCGGTTCCGGAGCTCGTCCACGCGGCGGGGCTCGGGGCGTGCGTGGACCTCGGTGCGGTTCCGACCGCGGACCCCGGCCTGAGCCCGATGGAGCTCTGGTGCAACGAGGCCCAGGAGCGCTACGTCCTCGCCATCGACCCGGCCGAGCAGCCCCGGGTCGAATCGATCTGCCGGCGCGAGCGCTGTCCGATCTCCGTCATCGGCGAGGTCACCGAAGCGTCCCGCATCGAGGTGCGGGACTTCAGACGCGGCGAACCGGCCGTCGACGTTCCCCTCGACCTCGTCCTCGGGGACGCTCCCCGCCTTGCCCGCGAGGCGCGGCACGCCCCGGACGCGGCACGGGAGGCGGGCGCGCTGCCGGCCGGCATCGACGCCATGTCGATCCTCGGCCGGGTGCTGCGATTGCCGGGCGTCGCCGACAAGACGTTCCTCGTCACCATCGGCGACCGCAGCGTCTCGGGTCTCGTCGTCCGGGACCAGATGGTCGGCCCCTGGCAGATCCCGGTCGCCGACTGCGCGGTCACCGCGGCCGACCATCTCGGCTTCGCGGGAGAGGCGATGGCGATGGGCGAGCGTTCCCCCCTCGCGGTCCTCGATCCCGGCGCCTCGGCCCGCATGGCGATCGGAGAGGCGCTCACGAACCTCGCCGCGGCCGGGGTCGGGAGTCTGCACGAAGTGGTGCTCTCCGCGAACTGGATGGCGGACGCGGGCCGGGACGATACCGCCCTGCACGACGCGGTCCGGTCCGCGGCCCTCGAGCTCTGCCCGGAGCTCGGGGTCCCCATACCGGTGGGCAAGGACAGCCTCTCCATGCGAACCGCATGGCGCGACGGCGGCCGCGAGCGCGCGGTGAGCGCGCCGGTGTCCCTCGTCGTGTCGGCGTTCGCGCCGGTCGGCGATGTACGGCGCGCGCTCGTTCCGATGCTCGTGAAGGAAGCCGGAAACCGCCTCGTGTTCGCTGACCTCGGACTCGGTCGCGACCGGTTCGGGGGCTCCGCCCTCGCCCAGGTCTTCGGGATCCGTGGAGGCGATCCGCCGGACGTCGAAGCCCGGGTGCTGCGCGGATTCTTCGATGCGGTGCAGGCCCTCGTCGCGGAAGGGGCCGTGCTCGCCTACCACGATCGATCCGACGGCGGGCTCGCCGCCACCCTCTGCGAGATGGCGTTCGCGGGACGGACCGGGCTTCGCATCGATCTCACCCCGCTCGGCCCGGAGCCCCTGCGCGCCCTGTTTTCCGAAGAGCTCGGCGCGGTCCTGCAGGTGCGAGCCCGCGACGCCGCCCGGGTCCTCGAACGGCTGCGGACCATCCCGTGCCTCGCGCCGCACGTCCATTCGATCGGAGAGGCGCACAGGGGCGGGCGAGTCCGTTTCGAGCACCGGGGCGCCACCGTCCTCGACGCCGCTCGCGTCGACCTCCACCGCGCCTGGTCGGAGACGAGCTGGCGGATGCAGGCCCTCCGTGACGAGCCGGGGTGTGCCCGCGAGGCCTTCGACGCCCTCCTCGACGAAGCCGACCCCGGCCTTGGCGCGAGCCTCGCGTTCCCGTACGGACGCACCGCCGCGGCGGACGGGCGCGCGGCGGACGGGGCGGCGAACCCGGAACGTCCGGCGGCCGCCGCCGGCGCCCCGCCGGGCCTCTCGCCCAGCCTCTCGCCCGGCCGTCCGCGGGTCGCGATCCTCCGCGAACAGGGGGTGAACGGACACCGCGAGCTCGCCGCCGCCTTCGATCGGGCGGGATTCGAAGCGGTCGACGTCCACATGACCGACCTCCTCGAGGGCCGGCGGACCCTCGAACGCTTCACCGGGCTTGCCGCGGGAGGAGGCTTCTCCTACGGCGACGTGCTCGGCGCCGGCGGCGGCTGGGCGGCGGCGGTGCTCCATCGCGAGGGGCTGCGCGAGGCGTTCCGCGCGTTCTTCGCTCGCCCGGACACGTTCACCCTCGGGATCTGCAACGGCTGCCAGATGCTGGCCCGGCTTGGCTCTCTCGTCCCGGGGGCGGACGCCTGGCCGCGCTTCCTCCCCAACCGCTCGGGGCAGTTCGAGGCGCGCCTGGTGATGTGCGAGATCCTCGACTCGCCGTCGCTCTTCTTCCGGGGGATGGCGGGCTCGAAGCTGCCGGTGGTGGTGGCCCACGGAGAAGGGCGGGTCGAGACCGGTCCGGCGGCCCCGGCGCCCTGCCTTCGCTTCGTCGACAATCGCCACCGGCCGGCGGAACGCTACCCCGCCAACCCGAACGGCTCTCCGGGCGGGCTCACCGGGTTCACCACCGGGGACGGCCGCGCGACGATCCTGATGCCTCATCCGGAACGCACGTTCCGCACGGTGCAGCTTTCCTGGCATCCTCCGGGGTGGGGAGAGGAGAGTCCCTGGATGGAAATGTTCCGTAATGCCCGAAGATGGTGCGAGGAGACGGCGGGCGGCCTATGATCCCGGTACGACCTCGACTGCCTCGTCGCATCCGTCCGAGGATGCGGCCGCGGACTTCACCGGCGGCGCCGCCCGTCTCGCGGCCCGCGCCCTGAAAGGAGGATGAGACCCATGCCGATCAGGACGTCACGCCGCGGACCGGGGCGCATCCGCCCCTCCGAGATCACTCCGAAGGACGTCTGGCTCGACCGCCGCACGCTGCTCCGGAACGCCGGATTCGGGCTCGCCGCGCTGGCCGCCCCGGCCGCCTTCTGGCCACGGCTCGCCCACGCCCGGCGCAGTTTCGACGACCTCGTCAAGTCGAAGTGGACGGTCGACGAGGAGCCGACCTCTCTCGACGACATCACCTCCTACAACAACTTCTACGAGTTCGGGACCGGAAAGGGCGATCCGGCCCGCCACTCGGGAGACTTCAAGCCGCTCCCGTGGTCGATCCGCGTCGGGGGAGAGTGCGAGAAGCCGGGCGTCATCGACTACGAGGATCTCATCGGCTCCTTTGGCGTCGAGGAGCGGGTCTACCGTTTCCGCTGCGTGGAGGCGTGGTCGATGATCGTTCCCTGGGCGGGGATCCAGCTCGACCGGGTGCTCGCGCGCTTCCAGCCGACCTCGAAGGCGAAGTACGTCGCGTTCGAGACCGTGTACCGGCCGGAGGAGATGCCGGGGCAGCGGCGCGGCTTCCTCGACTGGCCCTACGTCGAGGGGCTTCGCATCGACGAGGCGATGCACCCGCTCACTCTGCTTGCCGTCGGTATCTACGGCGAGGAGCTCCCGAACCAGAACGGCGCTCCGGTGCGCCTCGTGGTGCCGTGGAAGTACGGGTACAAGAGCATCAAGTCCATCGTCTCGATCACCTTCACCGAGACGGAGCCGCCGACCACCTGGAACATCCAGGCCCCCCACGAGTACGGCTTCTACTCCAACGTGAACCCGGAGCGGTCCCACCCCCGCTGGAGCCAGGCGCGGGAGCGCCGGCTCGGAGGGGGATTGTTCGCGAAGAAGATAGCGACGCTCAAGTTCAACGGCTACGAGGAAGAGGTCGGGTCGCTCTACGCCGGCATGGATCTCATCCGGCACCACTGAGGCCGGAGCCTTGGCGCGCGCCGCCGCTCTCCTGCGCCCGGGATTCGCGTGGCTGAAGGCGGCGGTATTCCTCGCCGCGCTGGTCCCTCTCACGGCGATCGTGGCCCGTGCCTCGTCCGGTGACCTCGGCGCGAACCCCGTCGAGACCATCCTCCATCACTTCGGGGAGTGGGCGCTACGGCTGATGCTGGTGACCCTCGCGGTGACCCCGGTGCGCCGGCTCACCGGATGGAACCAGGCCGTGCGCCTGCGGCGGATGCTGGGACTGTTCGCCTTCTTCTACGCGGTGCTCCACCTCGCGACCTACGTGGTCCTGGATCGGTCGCTCCTCCTCTCGGAACTCCTCGAGGACCTGACCGACCGGCCCTACATCATGGTGGGCTTCGCCGCATTCGTGCTGCTCGTGCCCCTCGCCGCGACCTCGACCAACGCCATGGTCCGGCGGCTCGGGGGGCGGCGTTGGCGGCAGCTTCACCGGATCGTCTACCTCGCCGCCGCCGGTGGGGTGATCCACTTCTGGTGGCTGGTGAAGGCGGACGTCCGCGAGCCTCTCATCTACGCGGCGGTGCTCACCGTTCTCCTCGTCCTTCGCTTCCCGCCGGTGGTACCCTTCCTGCGCTCCGTGCCCGCCCGGCTCCGCCGCCCCCCCACTCCCGGCTAGCGCGTGTTCACGCTGTCGCAACTCATCCACGCCGAGCGCGGCGCGGTCCGCGTTCGGCGTCAGCCCGCGACCGACGGCCCGTCGCGGAGATGGTGCTCGATCGAGTTGGCGTAGTACCGGAGCATCTCGCCCTCGGCGTCGTGGGCGCGGTACAGACCGTCCGACTCCCGGACAAGATGCCGGAGAACCAGCATCCGGAGCCCCATCGTGACCGCATAATCGCGGTCCGCGCGGGCGATGTGGACATAGGCCCCCCTCGCTTCCAGCTCGTCGATGAGGGACTGGGCCCTCGCCTTGACCTCGAGCTCGCTCATCGGCCGGACGGGATGGCGCACGAACACGGTCGCGACGAGCGACACCGGCAATACCGGCACGATGGCGGCGATCGCGTCGAGCAGCTCGCTGCCCAGCCGCTCCACCACCTCGAAACGGGCCGCCGGATCCAGCGCCCGGAAGTCGAGCCCGTGACGGGTGGCGTACGACCGCATCGAGACCGGCGGACCGAAGTTCACGCACGCATAGCCGAAGCGGTGCCAGCGCCCCCGCAGCCGAAGGGCCAACTGGTGCGCGACGAACCGCAGCAGCGCCAGGGCGATGAACGTCCGGCTCCGGGGGACCGCCGTCTTCGGGTCGCGCTCCCGTATCAGAGTCCGATCCTCCAGGACCCGGTCGTAGTTGATTCCGACCGGTATGAACACGAGGTCCCGCTCGCTCTCGGGATCGAACCCGGAGACCATGTACTTGATGAGTCCGAGCCGGGGCGGCCGCAGGCGCCCGTCACGGCTGAGCCCGCCTTCGGGGTAGACCGCCTGCACGACTCCCGCGGCGGTCGCCGCCTGGACGTAGCGGGCGAGCACCTGGCGGTAGAGAGGATTGCGCGAATCGCGGCGGACGAAGTACGCCCCGAGCGATCGGATCAACGCCTGCAGCGGCCAGATCCGCGCCCACTCTCCGACCGCGTAGCTGAGCGCGGAGCGTTGCGCGGCGAAGTAGGCCACG
>JAJECB010000041.1 GCA_022822245.1 Gammaproteobacteria bacterium | reverse complement strand
AGGGAGGCCTCCGGCAGCGGGTCCCCTGCCCGCATCCGATGCCGACCAGCGTCTGCTTCGGAGGCGAGGACCTCCTGGACCTCTACGTCGTGACCGGCACCGCCGGCACCGGCCGCGACGATTCCGGGACCATCTACCGGATCCGGGCCGACGTGCCGGGCCTTCCCGTCCCGCCGGCCCGCGTCGTCCTGCGACCGTCCGCCTGACACCGCCGGGAGCGGGGAAGGGGGTGCGGCGACGCCATCTCCCCGCACCCGGCTTGCCCGGATCGAAGCGATCCGTTCCGGCCCGACTGGGGCCATCCATCCGGAGACGCCATGAGCGCCAGCTACGTCACTCACCTCGAATGCTCTCTCACCGGCCGGTCGTATCCCGCGGGAGAGGTGCACGGGCTCTCTGCGGCCGGCCGGCCTCTCCTCGTTCGCTACGACCTCGACGCGATCGCTGCGGATCTTGATCGGGCGGCCCTCGCGGCCAGGCCGGACGGGTTCTGGCGGTACCGCGAGTTCCTGCCGGTGCGCGAGGCCGGGAACCGGGTGTCGCTCGGGGAGGTGACGACACCGCTCGTCTCCCTCGCCGTGCCGGAAGGCGGGGACGGGGGGGAGTTGCTGGTCAAGGACGAGGGGCGGCTTCCCACCGGCTCGTTCAAGGCGCGCGGGCTCGCGCTCGCCGTCTCGATGGCGAAGGAGCTCGGCCTCGGCCGGCTCGCGATGCCGACCAACGGCAACGCGGGAGCGGCCCTTGCCGCCTATGCGGCGCGGGCCGGGATCGAATCGGTGGTGTACTGCCCGGACGACACGCCGGAGGTCAACCTCTCCGAGATCGAGCTCCAGGGCGCGGTCACCTGGCGGGTGGACGGCCTCATCGACGACTGCGGGCGCATCGTCCGCGAGCGGGCGGACGAGGAGGGCTGGTTCGACGTATCCACCCTCAAGGAGCCGTACCGTATCGAGGGCAAGAAGACGATGGGGTTCGAGCTCGCCGAGCAGCTCGGCTGGACGCTTCCCGACGTCATCGTCTACCCCACGGGGGGCGGGACCGGGCTCATCGGGATGTGGAAGGCGTTCGCCGAGCTCGAGGCCGTCGGCTGGCTGGAAGGTCCCCTGCCGCGCATGGTCGCAGTCCAGGCCGCCGGGTGCGCCCCGATCGTGCGGGCGTTCGAGGCGGGGGAGGAGCACGCCCCCCGGTGGGAGGGGGCGCACACGGTCGCGGCGGGGATCCGGGTTCCCGCCGCCGTCGGCGATTTCCTCATCCTGCGCGCGGTTCGGGAGAGCGGCGGATTCGCGGCGAGCGTGAACGACGAGGCGATCCTCGAGGCGCGGGCCGAGGTGGCCCGGCGCGACGGGCTTCTGCTCTGCCCCGAGGGGGCGGCGACCTACGCGGCGTGGCGCGAGGCGGTGGCGGACGGCCGGATCTCGGCCGGCGAGCGGGTCGTGCTGTTCAACTGCGCGACCGGTCTCAAGTATCCTCTGCCTTTGGTCACCCGAAAATTCGAAACATCCGATACCTGACCGGCTCGGGGGACGCGAGGGAGGTTCGCATCGCCGGTGCGCTCCCCGGGGCAACGAGAAAGAAAGGAGGAAGCCAAGCGATGAAGCAGAACGAACCATCAGGGCGTCGGACCAGGCGTCCGATCTCCTCACGAACCGTGACCATCGCCGGGGCGCTCGCGGGCGGCGCCGTCCTCGTCGCCGCGGGGACCGCCTGGGCGTCCGTCCCCAACGAGACCCAGTTCGTCCTCAACACCTTCTCGTTCCTCATCTGGGGCGCGCTCATCATGTGGATGTGCGCCGGCTTCACGATGCTCGAATCGGGTTCGGTCCGTACCAAGAACGCGTCCGTCATCTGCCTGAAGAACATCGGCCTCTATTCGATCGCGGGGCTCGCCTACTACCTCATCGGCTACAACCTCATGTACGTCGGGGTACCCGAGGGCGGGTGGATCGGCACGATCGAGCTGTTCTACGGCCCGTCCGCGGAGGAGCTCGCCCTGCTCGGCGGCGACGAATCGGCGAAGGCGGCGGTCCTCGATCAGGGCTACGCCACGATGTCGGACTGGTTCTTCCAGATGGTGTTCGTGGCCACCGCGGCCTCCATCGTGTCCGGCGCCCTCGCCGAGCGGGTGAAGCTCTGGTCGTTCTTCATCTTCATCACGATCCTGACCGCCATCGTCTATCCAATCGTCGGCGCCTGGACGTGGGGCGGAGGATGGCTCGCCGAGATGGGCTTCCAGGACTTCGCGGGTTCCACCATCGTTCACTCCACCGGAGGTTGGGCCGCTCTCGCGGGAGCCATGGTGGTGGGGGCGCGGCGCGGGAAGTTCCGCGCCGACGGTACCGTCAGGCCGTCGACCCCTTCGAACATCCCCTCCGTGACCCTCGGGGTGTTCATCCTGTGGCTCGGGTGGTTCGGCTTCAACGGCGGCTCGCAGCTCGCTCTCGCCGGAACCGTCGATGCGGTCGCGATGAGCAACGTGCTCGTCAACACCAACCTCGCCGCGGCGGCGGGGGTGATGGCCGCGATCAGCGTCTCGAGACCGATCCTCGGACGCATCGACCTCCTCGCCGGCCTCAACGGGGCCATCGCCGGGCTCGTCGCGATCACCGCGGGCCCGGACATCGTCGACCACTACTGGGCAATCATCATCGGCGCGATCGGCGGGATCATCTGTACCGCGGGGCTCAGGTTCCTGGACGCGGTCAAGATCGACGATGTCGTCGGCGCGGTGCCCGCCCACATGTTCGCGGGCGTGTGGGGCACCCTCGCGGTGTGCATCGCGGGTGGGGCGGACCTTTGGGTTCAGATCGTCGGGGTCGTCTCGATCGGCGCCTTCGTGTTCGTGGTCTCGTGGATCCTCTGGACGGTCATCGAGAAGATCGTAGGGGTGCGCGTCTCGCCGACCGTCGAACAGCTCGGGCAGGACGCCGCGGAGCTCGGCATGGAGTCCTATCCCGAGTTCGTGGTCATGCCCGAGCCGGACGACTTCGAAGAGCTGCAGCGCGACGAGTGAGGCGCCGGGATCCGGTCCGGCCCCGTGACCTCGGGGCCGGACCGTCGAGGCTCAGCGACCCTGGAAAGCGGGCCGGCGCTTCTCCATGAAGGCGCGCCGGCCCTCGACGTAGTCCTCGCTCCGGAAGCAGGCTTCGACGAGCCGTGCGGCCCCGTCCAGGTCGCGCGCGCCCGGGTCGCGGGCGCACTGGCGGATCGCGAACTTCGCGGCCCGGACGGTGAGGGGCGCGTTGTCGGCGATGGTCCGGGCGAGCTCCAGCACCGCCGGCTCGAGGGCGGAGCCGGAGACCACCCGGTTCACGAGCCCCATCCGAAGGGCTTCGTCCGCGCTGAAGCGCCTCGCGGAGAACAGGATCTCGTTCGCGGCGGCCGATCCCACCAGGTCCACGAGCGGGGCGACCCCCGAGAAGCCGTAGCCGAGGCCGAGCCGGGCCGCGGGAATTCCGAACTGGGCGTCGTCGGAGGCGATGCGGATGTCCGCCTTGAGCGCCGCCATCAGGCCGCCGCCGATGCAATAGCCCCGGACCATGGCGATGATGGGCTTGGTGAATGCCTCGATCCGGGCCGCCGCGATCTTTCCCTTCTCGTCGAAGATCCGGCGGCTCTCCTCGGACGACCGGTTCTTCTCGAACTCCGAGATGTCGGCCCCCGATACGAAGGCCCGCTCGCCGGCCCCCCGCAAGACCACGACCCGGACGTCGTCGCGTTCCTCGTACGTATCGAAGATGACCGGGAGCGCCTCGGTCATCTCCAGCGAGACCGCGTTCAGGCGCTTCGGGTTGTTGTAGATCACCCAGCCGATGCCGTCCTTGACCTCGGCGATCATCCGGTCCGTGTCGAGCTCGAGCTTCATGTCCCGTGTGGGCCTCTCGTGTGTCAGGTGGCGCGATGATACGGGAACCGGCGACGGCGAGGGACTTCCGCCGGTCGGCGGAGGAGGAGACGGCGCCGGGCGGAGCGCGAGGGCGCATGGCCGGCGGCGCCGTTCCGGGTCTCCGCCGGCCCCGCCGAGGCGTCGGCACGGAAAATCCTCTTCGTCCGTGCAACGAGTCGCACGCGCCGGGGCCGGCCGGTCCCTCGCATTTGTCGGCCCCGGCCCACGGGGCTATGATGGATCGGAGGGACGCCAAGCGCGCGGGTCGAGGAATCCAGGAAGGTGTCGAAGTCCGAGTCTCCGAGAGGCGCCGCCGCGTCGTTCCCCGGGTACGAGCTCGATCCCCGGTTCTTCGACGAGATGTTCGAGGCGGACGGGACTCCGCGCGCCGCCGGCCGGCAGATGACGGAGGCACTCGTCGGATTCGTGCCGGAAGATCTGGCGAAACTCCAGGAGAGCGTCTATCGCCGGTTCCTGCACGAGGGGATCACGTTCACCGTGTACGGCGGGGACGAGATGACCGAGCGGATCATCCCTCTCGACTTCGTGCCGCGCCTGCTCCCCGCCCGGGAGTGGGATCACATCGAGCGGGGGCTCAAGCAGCGCCTCGCCGCCATCAATCTCTTCCTCAGGGACATCTACCACGAGGGCCGCTCGCTCCGCGACGGGGTCGTTCCCCTCGATCTGGTGCTCGGTGGCCCGCAGTACCGCATGGAGATGCGGGGAATCAAGGTTCCCCACGACGTCTACGTCGCGGTGTGCGGCACCGATCTCGTCCGCACCCACGAGGGGTTCGCGGTGCTCGAAGACAACCTCCGTGTGCCTTCCGGGGTGTCCTACATGCTCGGCTGCCGCGATGCGGTGAAGGGAGCGTTTCCCGAGCTCTACCGCTCTCATCGGGTGCGCGAGGTGTCCGACTACAGCAAGCGGCTGTACTCGGTCCTCGCCTCTCTCGCGCCCTCGATGCGGACCCCGCGCATCGCGATACTGACTCCCGGGCTGTACAACTCCGCCTACTACGAGCACACCCTGCTCGCCGGAGAGATGGGTATCGACCTCGTCGAAGGGCAGGACCTCGTGGTCCACGATGCGGTCCTGTACGAACGTACGACGAAGGGCCTCGAGCGCATCGACGTGCTCTATCGCCGGCTCGACGACGACTTCCTCGATCCGGTGACGTTTCGTCCTGACTCGGTTCTCGGGGCGGCGGGGATGTTCCACGCCTATCGGGCGGGCAACTTCGTCCTCGCCAACGCTCCCGGCACCGGGGTGGCCGACGACAAGGCGCTCTACGCCTACGTCCCACGCATTATCCGGTACTTTCTCGACGAGGAGCCGATCCTCAAGAACGTCGAAACCCATCTTTGCCGGGAGCCCGAGGGTCTCGCCTGGACGCTGGAGCACCTGGAGGAGCTGGTGGTGAAGGAAGTCGGTGGTTCGGGCGGTTACGGGATGCTCGTCGGCCCCCATGCCTCGAGCGCTGAACGGGCCGAGTTCGCCGAGCGGATCAAGGCGGACCCGTCGAACTTCATCTCCCAGCCCACCCTCGACCTCTCCCGGGCTCCCTGCTATGTCGACGGCGGTATCGAGCCCCGGCACGTGGACCTTCGCCCCTTCGTGCTGCAGGGGCGCGACCGCCAGGACGTCGTGCCTGGCGGGCTCTGCCGGGTCGCACTCCGGCGGGGCAGCCTGGTAGTCAATTCCAGCCAGGGCGGCGGCTGCAAGGATCTCTGGGTAGTCGACGGATAGAGGCGGGGCGGAGACCGGTTGCAGCCATGCTGGCGAGAGTCGCCGCGAACTTCTACTGGATGGGCCGCTATCTCGAGCGGACCAAGCAGACCATCCGACTTGTGCGGTATCCGCTCGACCGGCTGGTGGACCGGACGGGCAACGAGATAGCTGTCGCCTGGGAGGTGGTGTACCGGACGCTTGGCCAGAGCCCTCCCGAAGCCCCGGAGAGCTCGGAAGAAGCCGAGACGTTTCTCATGATGGACGCCTACACCCTCGCGGGCAGCCTCATCGAGGAGGCGTCGAATCCCGAGTCCATCCTGTCGTGCTGGAGCACCGCCCGCGAGAACGCCCGTCAGGTACGCTCCCATCTTCCCCTGCCGGTGTGGACGTGCCTCAACCAGGGGTATCTCTGGATGCGGGACAGCGATCTCCCCGCCGCCTGGGCGAGCGGGCCGGCCGCCTTTGTCGGCGAGGCAACCGATCGGCTGCGGCACCTCGCCGGAGTGATGGATGCGCTCATGTACCGCGACGATGGCTGGCGCTTCATGGTCCTCGGCGGCTTTGTCGAGCGGGTGCAGCACCAGGCGGCATTTCTCGGCGCCTGGGTGGAGCTTGGCCGCCGCGCGCGCGGCGAGTCGGTGCTGCCTTGGGCGGACCTCCTGCGCATCTGTGGAGCATACGAGGTCTACAGCCGCCACTATTCCATGGATGTGCGGCAGGAACAGGTGCTCGTCTTCCTCGTGCAGGATCCGGAGCTTCCCCGCTCGCTTCGCTTCTCGATGCGCCTCATCGAAGAGATGCTCGCCGGTATCGACCCCGCGGGGGCCCGTTATCCTCTCGCCCCCCCGCATCGAATGGCCCTTCGCCTCGCGGCCGCCCTCGAGGTCGAGAACCTCGACGGGGAGCGGGGGAGGGACTCGGTCCGTTTCTTCCGTTCGATCGGGAGCGATTGCCGGAAGCTTCACGACCTTGCGGTAACTTCCTATCTCGGCTTCTCGCCGGTCGGGGGACTCGAGACGTGATCGCACGCTACGCGATCACCCACCGGATCCGGTTCGCCTACGATTCTCCGGTGCATTCGGAGGTAACGACCCTGCACCTGTGCCCGATCCGGGATCGGCTCCAGGTGGTCCACTCGTTCTCCGTTCACACCGATCCCGACGGCCCGCTGTTCGAGTTCGTCGACCCCTTCGGCAATACGGGGCACTTCCTGAATCGCCCCGGCGCCCATGAAGGACTCGAGATCGTCGCCCGGTCGAGCGCGGAGGTGGGTCCGGTGCCCCCCGCTCCCGAGCGGCTCCCGGCCGGCGGGTGGGAGGAGCTCCGCGAGGCCCGCAACGATGTCGACCTCTGGCCGATGCTCCACGCGAGCGAGTACGTGCGCTCCTCGCCGGCCCTCGAACGGTTCATCGCCACCCATGGGCTTGCGCCCGGCGACGACCCGCTCGCGAGCGGGCGCGAGCTTCGGGCGAGGCTCTTCCGGATCTTCGAGTACGTCCCGGGCAGCACCACCGCGGACTCCCCGATCGAGGCGATCCTCGAGACCGGCCGGGGGGTATGCCAGGACTACGCGCACGTGATGGCCTCGATCCTCCGCAAGTGGGGGATCCCGTGCCGCTACGTCTCGGGGTACCTCGCTCCGGTCGAGGAGAACGTGACGGCGGGCGAGAGCCATGCGTGGGTGGAGGGATGGTTCCCGGGGGTCGGCTGGCTCGGCTTCGACCCGACCAACGACACCGAGGGGGACGAACGGCACGTCCGGGTGGCGGTTGGCCGGGACTACGCGGACGTTCCGCCCACCCGCGGAGTGTTCCACGGCACCGCCCGCTCCCGTCTCGAGACCGAGGTGATCATCGAGCGCTGGTGAGCGACTTTTCTTCTGTCTCCAAAACCCCCAAACTAGCCGTCGAGAGCTTCGGAAGGGTGTATGGCGGCTCGAATCGAACCGGCGCCGGACAGTCCGCGGCCCGAAGGGCGGGTCGGCGAGCCGTCGCCCGACCGATTCGAGGTGCTGCGCGAGCTCGAACGCAAGGTGCTGTGGCTCGCGAGCTGGACGGTCCACCACGCGAACCACGTCCGGCCCAACGAGGACGGCCTCAAGGTCGGCGGGCACCAGGCATCGAGCGCGTCGGTCGTCGCTTTGATGACCGCGCTCTACTTCGCGATCCTCCGCCCCGGGGACCGGGTCGCGGTCAAGCCGCACGCGAGCCCCGCGTTCCACGCCATCCAGTACCTCTTCGGGCGCCAGTCCCGCGAGAACCTGGAGCGGTTCCGCGCCTTTGGCGGAGCGCAGGCCTATCCCTCGCGCACCAAGGACGAGGACGACGTCGACTTCTCGACCGGATCGGTAGGGCTCGGGGTCGCCGCGACCCTCTTCGCGAGCATCGTCCGGGACTACATCCGGTCCCACGAGTGGGAGCCCCGCGGCGGCCCGGACGGGCGCATGATCGCCCTTGCCGGCGACGCCGAGCTCGACGAGGGGAACATCTTCGAGGCGCTGCTGGAGGGCTGGAAGCACGAGGTCCGGAACCTGTGGTGGATCGTCGACTACAACCGGCAGAGCCTCGACTCGGTGATCACCGACCGGCTGTACGGCCGGTTCGACGAGCTGTTCCGGAACATGGGCTGGCGGGTCGAGACCCTCAAGTACGGCAAGAAGCTGCAGCGGGTATTCCGCCGGCGCGGGGGCGACGCGCTCCGGAAGTGGATCGACGACTGCCCGAACACCCTCTACTCGGCAATGGTGTTCAAGGGCGGGGCGGCGTGGCGCGAGCGCCTCACCCAGGACCTCGGGAAGGTCGCCGGGATGCGGGCGCTCCTCGACGAGTTCGACGACGATCGGCTCGCCCGGCTGATGACGAACCTCGCCGGCCACGACATCGAGGCGGTGGTGGAAGCGTTCGAGGCGGCCGCCGGGAGCGACGAACCCACCTGCTTCATCGCCTACACGATCAAGGGCTACGGGCTGCCTTTCGCCGGTCACAAGGACAACCACGCGGGCCTGATGAGCGTGGAGCAGATGGACGAGCTGAGACGCCGGCACCGGGTCGAGCGGGGGGCGGAGTGGGACCGGTTCGCCGGGCTCGCGCTCTCTCCCGAGGTGCTGGAGGAGTACATCGCGGGGGCGCCCTTCGCCGAGGCCGCGAATCGCCGCTACGAGGTCCCCGCGGTGACCGTTCCCGAGGCGTTTCCCGTTCCCAGGGGGGAGCGGCTCTCCACCCAGGAGTGCTTCGGGCGGATCCTCGCCTCCATCGGACGGGCGCGGAGCGAGTTCGCGGACCGGGTGGTCACCACGTCCCCGGACGTGACGGTCTCCACCAATCTCGGCGGATGGGTCAACCGGCGGGGGGTGTTCTCCGCCCGGGAGCAGGCCGACACCTTTCGCGAGGAGGCGGTCGCCTCGTTCCAGGCGTGGGCCGCCTCGCCGCGGGGGCAGCACATCGAGCTCGGCATCGCGGAGAACAACCTGTTCATTCTGCTCGGGACGCTCGGGCTCTCGGACTCCCTCTTCGGACAGCGGCTGCTGCCCGTCGGCACCCTGTACGACCCCTTCATCCAGCGGGGCCTCGACGCCCTCAGCTACGCCTGCTACCAGGACGCCCGGTTCCTCCTCGTCGCCACCCCGTCCGGGATCAGCCTTGCCCCCGAAGGCGGGGCCCACCAGTCCATCTCCACCCCGCTCATCGGCATGGGCCAGGATCGGCTTGCCGCCTTCGAGCCGGCGTTCGCCGACGAGCTGGCCGTCATCATGCGGTGGGGGTTCGACTACATGCAGCGCGGGCGGTCGGGAGGGGAGGCGCCGGCATCGGTGCCGGGCCTTCCCGGAGACGAAGCGGGCGGCTCGGTGTACCTTCGCCTGAGCACGCGGGCCGTCGAGCAGCCGGTCCGGGAGCTGTCCGAGACCGACGCGGCCGAGATCCTGCTCGGTGGATACTGGCTGATCCCGCCCGCGCCGGGGTCGGATCTCGCCGTCGTCTACGCGGGGGCGGTCGCGGACGAGGCCCGCGCCGCGCACGAGGCGGTGCGGGGGGAGCTGCCGGGAGCCGGAGTGCTCGCGGTCACCTCTCCCGACCGGCTGGCGACCGGGTGGCGGGCGGCGGCCCGGGCCCGCCGCGAGGGAGACCGCGGGGTCCGCTCCCACCTTGAACGGCTCCTGGACCCCCTCCCTCCCGGGGCGAGACTCGTCACCGTGGCCGATGCCCATCCGGGGTCGCTCGACTGGATCGGCTCGGTCGCCGGACACCGTTGCTTCCCGCTCGGCGTCGACCACTTCGGGCAGTCGGGCAGCGTCCCGGAGCTGTATGCCCACCATCGCATCGACATCGACGCGATCCTCGACACGATCGCGGCCGCGGTGATCTCGGAGTAGCCCGTTGTCCGATTCCTCCGCCGGCTCGTTCGCCGATCGGGTGGCGCGGCAGCTCGGACTGGATGCGGCCGGGGTGGCCGGGAGCGGCCCGGGCGGTGCCGCCACCCTGACCGACGTGCTCCGGGAGGCGGGGCGGAGACCGCCCGCGGCGGCCCGGCCGCCGCAGCCCCGGACCGTTTTCCCCGGGGATGCGGAAGCGGATTCGGACGGGGAGGCGGGGGAGGGGACCCTTCGCATGGAGATCACCTGCGACGCCAGGGCGGTCCGGGAGACCTGCGGCGCGCTCGCGGCCGTCGCCGCGGAGCCGCCGAAGGCGGTCGAGATCGCGGTGCGGCTCTGCGGGGCCGCACGGCGGGACTTTCCCGGACTCTCGGAAACGGCGTTCGCGCTCCGCCCCTCGGATGCCCCGGAGACCGTCCTCCCCCCTGCCTCGGCCGGCGGAGGGGACCGGCCGGCCGGGGCGGTGGTCGCGATCATCCTCCAATCGGAGTCGATCCGGTTCGGCCTCGAGCTCGACGCGGGCGCAAGGGAGGAGGGCGCGGCCTTCCTCGAACGGCTTCGATGGCTTTGCCTCGACCCCCGGCGGGCCCTCCTTTGAACGCGGGCGGCCGACCTTCGAATCTCACCGGGAGCCGATCCTGATGGACGCGCCGCGCCGGTTCTGGAACGACGAGATGGAGACCCTGCCGACGGACCGGATGCGGGCCCTCCAGGAAGCCCGGCTCCTCGCCCGGCTGCCGATCGCGTGGGCCGGATCGAGCCTCCTCCGGCGGGAATGGAAGGCGTCCGGAGTGCACCCCGGCGACATCCGATCCCTCGATGACTTCGTCCGCGCCGCCCCCACCGTGCACAAGGAGATGGTCCGGCAGGTCCGGGACGACACCGGCGATCCCTACGGGGGGATGAGTCTCCTCCCCGCGGACGTGCCCTGCGACGTCCACACGAGCTCCGGGACCACCGGGGCCCCGACCTTCCTCCCCATCACGGACCGCGACAAGTCGATCTTCGCCGAGTCCCTCGCGCGTCATCTGTGGGCGGCGGGGCTGCGCCCGGGCGGGTTGGCGAGCCTGTCCCTCGCCCTCTACCTGCGCCCCGCGTTCGCCCTCGCCGACGCGGCCCGGCGCATCGGCGCCCGGGTGACGTTTACCGACTGGCCGGACCTCCCGCGCGTGGTGCAGACCTTCCGCTACCTCAAGCCCGACGTGCACGCCTTCCTCTCCCCGCCCCAGGCGATCGGGCTCCGCGCCGAGATCGCGCGCCTCGGGCTCGATCCGAAGGAGATCCTGGGGAGCACCCGGGGGTTCATCTGGGCCGGCGACGCGCTGACCCCGAAGGCGCGCCGTCTCGTCGACGAGCAGTGGGGCAGCGAGGCCTTCGAGCTCTCCGGGACCGGTGATCTCTGCTTCATGATGCAGGAGTGCGACCAGCACGACGGCCTGCACATGCACGACGATCTCTGGTTCGTCGAGGTGGTGGAGCCCGGAACGACCACCCCGGTGGCGGAGGGGGAGCGCGGCGAGTTCCTGTTCACCTCCCTCATGGACGAATCGCTCGCCTTCATCCGCTGGCGGAGCGAGGACATCGGCACCGCCACCACCGAGCCGTGCGCGTGCGGGCGGACGAGCACCCGGCTCCACTTCCTCGGGCGGGTGGGATACCGGGTGAGCGTCCGGGGGCAGACGGTGTTCCCGGTCGAGGTTCAGCGGATCCTCGAGCACTGGCCGGAGGTGGACCACGGCCTCTTCCAGATCGTCCGGACCGGCCCGGACATGGAGACCCTCCGCCTGCGGGTCGGCACCCGCGAAGGGGAGATTGCCGACCCCGCGGGTCTCAAGCCGCGGCTCGAGGCGAGCCTCGAGGACGCCCTCGGACTTCCCGCCCGAATCGACTGGGTGGACGCGGAGACCCTCCTCGCCCTCGGGCCGCCCCACAAGGTGCCCCGCATCCACGAGGCGGACTGACCCCTTTCCCCGCCCGGTCCGCCGCCTCCCGGCGCCGGTCGCCCCCGGCGCCTTCCCTATAATGGCCGGACGTCCCGGCACCGAGCGCACCCCGTCCCGCCATGCTCCAGCCCCTCGTCAGAACCCTGCGGGACAGTGTCCGGGATCTCGCGCCGATCATCCTCGTCATCGCCGCGTTCCAGGTGCTGGTGCTGCGCCAGCCGATCCCCGACTTCCTCGACCTGGTGGTGGGCTGCGCCTGCGTCGTCGTCGGCCTCGCCCTCTTCGTCCGAGGGCTCGAGGCGGGGCTGTTCCCGATCGGCTCGATGCTCGCGGACGGTCTCGCCCGCAAGGGGAGCCTTCCCTGGCTCCTCGTGTTCGCGTTCGGCCTCGGATTCGGAACGACGGTCGCCGAGCCCGCCCTCATCGCGGTGACCAAGGAGGCGGCCCGGGTCGCGGCCGATGAAGGCATCGTCGGTCGTGGCGCCGACGAGCAGGACGCGTACGCCCTGGGCCTGCGTCTCTCGGTCGCGCTCGCGGTCGGCTTCGCGGGGCTCGTCGGCGTGTACCGGATCCTCCGCGGCTGGCCCATCCACTACCTCATCATCGGGGGCTACACCGCGATCGTCGTCCTCACCTGGTTCGCCCCGCCCGAGATCATCGGCATCGCCTACGACTCGGGGGGGGTGACCACGGGCACGGTCACCGTCCCCCTCATCACCGCCCTCGGGATCGGGCTTGCATCGAGCATCCGCGGCCGCAATCCCCTCACCGACGGCTTCGGGCTCATCGCGTTCGCCTCCCTCACCCCGATGGCGGCGGTCATGCTCTACGGGCTCATCGCGGGAGCCATGGGGAGGGGGCTCGGGTGATCGGCTTCCTCGTCGACGCCGCGATGCTGCTTCTCGGGGTGACCTTCGACGTCGCCCCCATCGTCATCGTGCTGTTCGCGTTCCAGCGTTTCGTGGTGGGCCGGCCCATCCCGAACCCCCGCGCCGTCGTCATGGGGCTCGTCTACGTGACCCTGGGCCTCGGGCTCTTCCTCATCGGGCTCGAGAAGGCGCTCTTCCCCCTCGGCCGGAGCATGGCCCGGCAGCTCGCGGACCCCGTGTTCCTCGGCGTGTCGGGAGGTGGCGCCGTCGGCTGGGAGCACTATGCCTGGGTCTATCTTTTCGCCGCCGCGATCGGGTTCTCCACCACCATCGCGGAGCCCTCGCTGATGGCTGTGTCGATCAAGGCCAACGAGGTCTCCGGCGGCGCCATCGGGGTGACCGGACTCCGGGTCGCGGTCGCGATCGGGGTCGCGATCGGGGTCGCGGTCGGGGTGCTGCGCATCGTGACCGGGACCCCGCTCCACTACTACATCATCGCGGGCTATGCCCTGGTCCTCATCCAGACCACGATGGCCCCGCGGGGCATCGTCGCGCTCGCGTACGACTCGGGCGGGGTCACCACGTCGACGGTGACCGTGCCCATCGTCACCGCCCTCGGGCTCGGGCTCGCCTCGTCGGTCCCCGGCCGGAGTCCGACCCTGGACGGCTTCGGGCTCATCGCGTTCGCGAGCCTCTTCCCCATCATGGCCGTCCTCGCCTACGCCCAGGCGTCGCGCTGGCGGGCGTCACGCCGCGGCTGAAGCCCGGGCCGGGAGAGAGCCGTCCGAAAAACTCGGAGGATTCAACCGACATGCACTTCAAACTGATCGTGGCGCTCGTGGACGACTCCCACACCGAGCCCATCCTCCACGCCACCCGCGAGAAGGGGGCGCTCGGTTCGACCGTCGTGAGCCGGGTACGCGGAGAAGGGGTGGACGTGAAGAAGACCTTCCTCGGGCTCTCGCTCGAAACCTCCCGCGACATGCTTCTGTTCCTCGTCGAGGAGCACCTGAGCCGCGGGGTGCTCGAGGCCATCGAGCAGGTGGGGGATTTCGACCAGAGCGGGGCGGGCATCGCGTTCCAGATCGACGTCGAGGACGCGGTGGGAGTCGCCCACCAGATGGAGCTGCTGCAATCGGTGGTCGAGGAAAAGCTCTGACCGACCCCGTGGTCCGCCTCGTCATCCGCCCCGACGGGTGGCTCGAGGACGGCGCGCGGCGCTGCCCGTCGCCCAACTTCGACCCCCGTCCGGCCGGGGCGGAGATCGACCTCGTCATCGTCCACGGGATCAGCCTTCCCCCCGGGGAGTTCGGGGGCGGCGCGGTCACCCGCCTCTTCTGCAACGAGCTGGACCCGTCCGACCATCCCGCGTTCCGGGGCCTCGAAGGGCTCAGGGTCTCCGCGCACGCCCTCGTCGACCGGACCGGCGCGATCACCCAGTACGTGTCGTTTCTCGACCGCGCCTGGCACGCGGGGCCTTCGCACTACCGCGGCCGGCCGGCGTGCAACGACTTCTCGATCGGGATCGAGCTGGAGGGAACCGATACGCTGCCCTACGAACGGAGCCAGTACGAGGCGCTTGCGGACCTCGCCCGCGCGGTGATGTCCCGGTGGCCGTCCGTTCGTCCCGACCGGATCGTCGGACACTCGGACATCGCGCCCGGACGCAAGACCGATCCGGGCCCCGCGTTCGACTGGGAAGGGTTCCGGCGTCTCCTCGTTCCCGCCTGATCCTCTCTCCCGAGGTACCGGATCGCTCCGTGCGGCCGGGATTTCCACCGGCGCAATCCGACTGCTACCATCGGCCGGTCATGTCGTTCGAACGGAACATCGCCATCGTGCCGCCGCAGCGCCAGTCGCTCGGGTCTCTCATCGATCTCTACGAGAGCAACTACTACCGGCTGCTGCGGCTCGTCCCGGAGCTGCGATGCATCGAGGGCACGGTGGTGTCCCGGGTCGCGGGGGCGCTCGACCTCTACCTCACGGTGCACGAGCAGCAACGCTACACCACTACCCTCTCGCTGACCTACTGGTTCGGCGACGAGCTCCAGCCGAACGCGGGGATCGTCGTGTACCACGACGTGAACGCCGCGGAGCTCGTCAGCTTCAGCCGGCGTCGGCGCCAGCGGAGCCCGGGCCGGACGTCCTGGCGCCGGAAGCGGATGCCGGACCTCGAACGCAAGTGGCAAACCAATCGTTTCCTGCAGAAATGGCTCGGTTTCTGCCACCGGCAGGGGCACCTGTTCCTGCTCGTGACTTGCCCCCGCATCCCGCAATCGCTTCCCCTCGAGCCGGTCCGCCATCACGGCTAGCCCGCATATCTCACCGACTTTCGTCGCGAGGGCGCCGAGACGGCGCTGTGGCTGGCCGCACGGACCGAGAGACGCTGAAGGCGTAGTCGACACTACGTTGAAGCGGCTTGAGGGAGTACGGCCCGCTACCACAAGCATCTTGGCGCCCTCGCGACGAACATCGGTGAAATATTGCGGCTAGCGCTACGCGCTGGTGAAGCGGCTTGAGGGAGTACGCCTTGTCATAGCGAGCAGATTGGCGTCCGCAGCAGAAAGTTGGTGAGATATGCGGGCTAGTCAGGCTTCGCGTTCGTCGCAGCGGTCCGGCGGGTTGGATTGGCGCGGCGTGATCCCGCCCGCACCCGTTTCCCGGACGGGCGCGTTGGAGTGAACGCGGGCTAGCGGGATCCGGCGAGCGCGGTGGGGAGGGGGCGCAGGAGGTCGCTCAGCCGGTCCGTGCGGACTCCCATGCGGTGCTGGTAGACGATGCGGTACTCCATGACCCGCTTCATGTACTGGCGGGTTTCGGTATACGGCACGAACTCCACCCACAGCTCCGGCTCGAGTCCTCCCCCCGCCCCGAGCCACCGCTCCGTCCGGTGCGGGCCCGCGTTGTACGACGCGCTCGCAAGGGCCGGATTGCCGTGCATCCGGTCGAGGAGGTGGCGCAGGTAATAAGCGCCGACGCGGATGTTCTTCCTCGGGTCGAGGAGGGTCCGGTTGCCGCGGAGCCGGACCCCGGCCGGCCGCGCGATCCGTTGGCCGGTCGCGGGCATGATCTGCATGAGCCCGAGGGCCCCCGCCGAGGAACGGGCGCGGGGTCGGAATGCGCTCTCCATCCGGATGGTGGAAAACACCCACGCCGGGTCGATGCCGTGGTCGCGGGCCGCGGCGGCCGTCTCGGCTTCCCACGCGATGGGAAAGCGGAGATCCAGGCGATCGAGCGCCCCGGCCCGAGCCGCGCCCCGGATGGCTTCGAAGTGCCACCCGTGCCGGGTGGCGAGCTCCGCCGCGGCGGCCAGGTCCTCGCCCTCGAGGCGCCTCACGAGATGGCGCCATTCGCGATTGAACCCGTTCCGGAACCCGAGCGCGTGAAACTCCACCGCGCGCCGGTATCCGCCCATGCGCCCGATCCGGCCGATGCGTTCGGCGGAGGAACCGCTCGGGTGCTGGACGATGCGGTACGGGGCGCCGATCCGATCGGCGGCGAGGAATCCGTAGTAGTCGCGATGGGCGGCAAGCTCGGCCCACTGCGCTTCCTCGGCCCGCCCGAGGGCAGTGAGGGTGCGGGCGCGCCAGTACCGCCACTGAAGCTCCGAGCGCGTGTCGGGGGGCAGCGCGTCGAGGGCGTCGAGAGCATCCATCCAACGTCCTTCGGCAATCGAGAGGAGGGCGAGGATGCCGAGGAGACGAGGGCTGCGGTCGGCCTCCGGGACGCGCTCGATCCACTCCACCGCCTCCGCGATCCGGTGGTCCTGCGCGTAGCCGAGCCCGATGCGCCAGGACGCGAAGGCATCCAGCTCGGGGGGCGGGGGCGTGGCCCCGTCCTCGGACACCGCCCGCCACGCGCGGGCCGCCGCGCCCGGGTTGCGCCGGGCGATGGAGGCGATAGCGGTCGCGACCGGCTGGCGCCATGCCGGCTCGTGCCGGGCCCGGTCCGCGCGGGCCACGATCCGGGCCGGCCGGCGGTAGTCGCGGATCCAGCGCTCCGCGATGTCCCGGTCCGGCTGGTCGAGCATTCGGGCGACGTAGGCAGCGAGGCCCCGGTTGCCGCGCTTCAGGGAGATCTCGATCCGATGCCAGAGATGCTCCGAGGTCCGTCCTCCCCGCTGCGCCCAGATCTTGAAAGTGTGGTCGCACGCCTTGTGCTGGGATCTCGGTACGCGCCACAGCCGGGCGGCGGCCTCGAATCCGGCGAGGTTGTCGCCGGTCTCGAGGAGGGCCCGCGCCCGCAGGCACTCGACCCGGGCCGCGACGCGGCGCGCAGAGAGGGAGGCGTACACCTCCAGGAAACGGGCCCAGCGTTGCTGCCGCGCGAGGCGGTCGAGCCACTGGAGCCGCACGAGGTCCGCCATCGGCGTGTCCGGAACGGTGGCGAGGAACCCCTCGATCGCCGCCTCGGAGTGCCGGCCGAACCGGGCCCGGAACTCGAGGTACCGCAGCCACGGGTGGAGCGGGTGGTCCCGGAGCGATGCGGTGATCCGGTCGAAGCGCTTGCGCTCTCCGCGCCGGAGCGCCTTCCGGGCCTCGAGGATCGCGATCCGCTCGAGGGTCGCCCGGGAGATCGGGGGCTCCGCGCGCGCGGCCCCTGCTTCGGGGACGGCGACTGGCACGAGGGCCCCCAAAAGGAGGAAGATGGCGACACCCCGGCCCCAGGCCCGGCCTCGGCCCCGGGCCGGCGCGGTGGAGGGCGCCCGGTTCCGCCGCCCGGCCGGAAGCCCGCGCCCGCTCCGTCCGGCCTTCACGGCACTGCACCCTCGGGTCCGGCCGCGGGCGAACGGACCCCCCACGACGGAGGAAAGGATGGAACGTCTCACCGGATTGATGGCCAGGCTCCGGCAGGACTGCCCCTGGGACCGGGTCCAGACATTCGACACGATTGCACCCTGCACCATCGAAGAAGCGTACGAGGTCGCCGACGCGATCGCGCGCGCGGACTTCGACTCACTTCGCGAAGAATTGGGTGACTTGTTGTTTCAAGTGGTGTTTCACGCCCATTTGGCCAGTGAGCGAGGGTGCTTCGACATCGAGGACGTCGTCGATTCGATCCTCGACAAGATGATCCGCCGCCACCCGCACGTGTTCGATCCGTCGGCCACCTCGGAACGGCCGGACTGGGAGCGGGCGAAGGCGAACGAACGGCCGACGGCCGCGAGCGCCCTCGACGGGATCCCCATCGCGCTTCCGGCACTTGCGCGGGCCGCGAAGGTGCAGCGCCGGGCCGCCGCGGTCGGATTCGACTGGCCCGACGTGGAAGGGGTGTTCGCCAAGCTCGACGAGGAGGTCGCCGAACTCCGGGAAGCCCTCGACGCGGAGGAGGGGACGGAGCGGGTGGAGTCGGAGCTCGGCGACCTTCTCTTCACGTGCGTCAACCTCGCCCGCTGGCTCGATCTCGACTCCGGCCGCGCCCTCGCCGGGGCCAGCCGGCGGTTCGAGCGACGCTTTCGAAAGATGGAGGGTCTCATCGGTCGTGGACGGCATCTGGACGAGCGCACGCCAGCGGAGCTCGACGCCCTGTGGGAACAGGCCAAGGAGTGACGTCGCCGGACTCAAGCCGGACGGTCGATGCGCGCGTACGCCGAGTGGTTGTGGATCGACTCGAAGTTCTCCGCCTCGATGGAATAGCCCTCGATGCGCGGGTCCGCGTCCAGGCGCTGCGCGACGTCGCGGACCAGGTCCTCGACGAACTTGGGGTTGTCGTAGGCGTACTCGGTGACGAACTTCTCGTCGGGGCGCTTGAGCAGACCGAAGAGCTGGCACGATGCTTCGTGCTCCACGATGTCGATGAGCTCCTCGATCCACACCAGGGCCCGGGTGTGGGCGTGCACGGTCACGTGCGAGCGCTGGTTGTGCGCGCCGTAGTCCGAGATCGCCTTCGAGCACGGGCAAAGGCTCGTCACCGGCACGACGATGCGGGTGCTCATCCGTACCTCCCCCTGGCGGATCGCTCCGATCAGGGTGACGTCGTAGTCCATCAGGCTGCTCACGCGGCTCACCGGGGCGGCCTTGCGCACGAAGTAGGGGAACGTCATCTCGATGTGGCCGGAGCGCGCCTCGAGCAGCTCCACCATCTCGCGCAGCATACGCTGGAACGTGGAGACGGTGATCTCGTACTCGTGGTCGTCGAGGACCTGCACGAAGCGGGACATGTGGGTCCCCTTGAAGTCCTGGGGCAGGTCCACGTACATGTTGAAGGTGGCGACCGTCTCCTGCCTTCCGGTGGAACGGTCAAGGACCCGCACGGGATGGCGGATCCCCTTGATCCCGACCTTGTCGATGGGGATGCGGCGGGCGTCGGGACTGCCCTGCACGTCGACGATCGAGGTGATGTCCGGGCCGTGTTCCGGGCGGGCGTTCTCGGTCCGATCCAGCGTCTTCAAGTTGCCCGTACCTCGTCTTCGTGGGGAGCGCGCGAATGATACCCGGTTCGGCCGGCATCGACGCGCGGGTCCGGCCCCGATCGTCGCTCCGGCGACGGGGGGCCGCGCCGGCCGGATCCCGCCCGGGCGTCCCCGTCCCGGGGCCGGGGAAACGGGGCGTTCCGCGCGGGGATCGGAGCCGGTAGCGGACGGAGCGCGCGGCCTCCCTTTCGTTCCACCCCGCCGGGAGCGGAGGCCCTGGTTACCTGTCCGCCTCGCCCGGCGCGGAAGCGGCCGGCTCGCCTTCGCTCGAGGTGCGGGCGTCGCCGGCTTCGGGTCGGAAGAGCTGAAGCGCTTCCTCCTGCCCGCCGTCTCCCGCTCCCTCGGTGAGGATCCGGATCTTGCGTTCCGCGGTGGACAGCGCCCGCTCGCAGTAGCGGTGCAGGACGACGCCGCGCTCGTACGCGCTCACCGAGTCCTCGAGGCTGAGATCGCCCCGTTCCATCTTCTCCACCAGGGCCTCGAACTCGGCGAGCGCCGACTCGAAGCTCCGGGGCGTCGTCTCGCGATCGGGGGTGTCGGGCATGGCGGTCCGGCCGGAAATGCGTGGAGCGAGGTTAGACGACGCCGGGGCCGCGATCAACGAACGGCTCGGGCCCCGGTCTCCCGCCCGGCCGGGTGCTTTCCCCCCTCACCTCGCGACAACGCACTGCCTCGATTCCGAGGCGGAGGCGGCCCGACCTGCCGCCGCGGTCGCGGCACGCTGGCCCTTCACTGCCCCCGCCGTCATTCCGCTCACGATGCAGCGGAGGCTGCCGGCGGATCCGGAGCATGGCCGCTCCTACCCTTCCGACCAGTGCGCGGCGACTTCCCGCCATTCGTCGTCGGACCCGGCGGGCCACGGGGGCATCGTCACGGCGAACGCCGAAAGCGGTAAATCCCCAAGCGACCGAAACTGGAACGACGTGCCGACGGGAATCGTCAGGCAAACTCCGGGGCTGAGCGACACCACCTCTTCATGGCCGCCGTCGCGCCGCCACATCTCGCCGCGGCCCGCGAGGATGTACCAAATCTCATCGACCGTGCGATGTCGACCCGCCCGGGACACCGCGCCCGGAGGAAGCTGGAAGTGCGCTGCGCTCCCGGAAGGGAGGGAAAGCAACTCCCGCACGTGCGATCCGTCCGGCGCGGTCACATTGGGTTGAGCGGGGAGTTCCCGCGTTCCGAATCCCGGAGATCGTCCCTGTTCTGGCATGCAGACTACTCCCTGTACGTAGGAGAAAGTGTCACCCGTCCCCTCACCCACGGAAACCCAATCCATCCATCGCGTGACTTCGTTCTTGCAAGAATGATCGCCGTATCCGGATATGCAAGAATCAGGGCGGCCGTGCAAGATTCAGGATAGCCAAACTGCACCGCGGTGACCTGCGAGCAGATCAGGAAAGAGACTGGAGGCTAGCAGAGAATACAGGCAACTTTAGCAACTTGCGGAGTCTTTGTCATGGACAGGACAGCAGCAGCATCTGGTGAGCACCTGCCTGATCTACTAAAGAATGTGCGGGATGCCGTCGACACGCGTGATGGACAAGCTCCGTGCACGTGAGCGGCAAAGAGCGAACAGGGCCGGTGCGATGCTACCTCGCACTGGGCGCGAGGCTCGAACGTAGCCTCCAGCTCGGGTACGAGGGGGGAGCGGAAGGGGCTGGTCCGGGACGTTGGAGAACGTCCGCGGTGTGCGAGGACACGGCTGACGGGGGTTGAGAAGAGTGTGCGAAGGGTGAGCAGCGGGGCGTACGAAAACAATTGTGGCAAACCTCCGCGGAACAGTCCGCGCTGGTTTGTCACCTGAGAGGAAGTCGGTTCGGCTTCGCCATGAGCGCGACTTACGACGCCACGGCGATCGAGGTGCTGGTCGGCCTTGAGCCGGTGCGCAAGCGCCCCGGGATGTTCACCGACACGTCGTCCCCCGACCACCTCGCGCGCGAAGTGGTGGACAACAGCGTCGACGAGGCGCTCGCGGGGTTCGCGCGGCGCATCGACGTCACCCTGCACCGTGACGGGTCGCTCCGCGTCGCCGACGACGGGCGCGGGATGCCGGTGGACATCCATCCCGAGGAAGGCCTCCCCGGGGTGGAGGTCATCCTGACCCGGCTGCACGCCGGGGGGAAGTTCTCCCTCGACAACTACCGCTTTTCGGGCGGACTGCACGGGGTCGGGGTCTCCGTGGTCAACGCGCTCTCGCGTCACCTCGAGGTCTGGATCCGGCGCGACGGGCACGAGTACAACATGGCCTTTCGCGACGGCGACAAGGTCTCCGACCTCGAGTGCGTCGGCGAGGTCGGCCGTCGCAACACCGGGACGGTGCTCCGGTTCTGGCCGGACCCGGCGTACTTCGACAGCCCCTCGTTCTCCGTGCCGCGGCTTCGCTACCTGCTGCGGGCGAAGGCGGTGCTCTGCCCGGGCCTCATGGTCACCTTCC
>JAJECB010000067.1 GCA_022822245.1 Gammaproteobacteria bacterium | reverse complement strand
CCGGGGCAATTCCCCCAGCGCTGCGGATACGTCAGCGGGTGAGCGCGGCTGGGTTGCAGTCGGCTTCAATGCTCAGGGTAAACGAGCGCATGGGGAACAACCCGGAAACGGTCTTCGCGACGGTGGCCGCTTCCTTCATCGCACCGATAAACGATTTCCGATCGACAAGACTCTGACTGGAACGGCAAACTCGGGAAAGGCTCTCCCCTTCTCGCGGTCTACCACACTTGCCTTTTCCGGGCAGGCTTTTTTTCGAGCTTCGTTCATCGCTCTCACCGCTTGCCTTTCAAGGTCTTTGATGCTGTACAGGAACGCCGGCCCTTCCGTTGCCACGCTTACGCTGTCTTCTCTGACGACAACGGAAGTATCTGCGCATCCTGCGCCGATCGTCGCCACCAGGCATACTGCAAACAGCCGAATCGTCGCCTTCATGGTGCGGGTCAGTCGGCGCCGGCTGGGGTGGTGCGTTCTTCGAAACGCCCTTCGACGTGGGACTGCCGTTCGGCGAGCCGGAGCATTTCGGTCCGGAACGTGCTATTCGCATCCTCGGCGCGGTCGATGCGCCGGTCGAGTCGCGTCGTGATGCGATGCGCCATAATGCCGAGCGCGATGCCGGTCGCTATGACCGTTCCGATGATGGTGAGGGCGGAGGCGTCCACGTACCGAGGATAGCGAAATTCTGTCCGCTAGCGTAGTCGCCCCAGCCCATGCGCGTCGGTTCTTCGATGACCCTACCGAGATGGATGGACGGACTCTCGTAGTGGATGAGAGGGAGGACGGGTGGATCATCATGCAGGGGTCGGAGCACGCGACGTGGTCTGGAGGGAAGCCGGAACCGGGTTCCGGTATCGGCTCCCTAACTGATTGAAATGCTGGGTCTGTCTGTCTTTCGGATGAGCGCTGCGACAACACGCTCGGTGTTGGGAGGGCGGTAGCGACGGGGTGCGCAGGTGTTCAGCGTCGTGCTACTTGGTCATAGCGTTGTTGTCGTCGCGTTCTGCCCACTCTTCGTGCTCAATCGCGAGCTCTTCGCGAAACGCATCCCGGCCCCATTCGTCCATCAGGGCCTCGTAGCTCGGGCTGCCGATTCGATAGGTCGTGCGGGTGGCGAATATGGTGTCGATCGTGTTCATCGGAGTTCCTGTGAGACGTAGATGTCGCGATAGCTGCTGGGCTGTCGTCAGCGAGTCGGATGGCCGTGGCCGTGGTGGAAGATCAGCCGCGGTCGTGGTCGATGATCGTCTGCAGTGCGGCACCCTGATCGTGCTGTCCGGCGATGAGGGCTTCGAGCGCGGCGTCTGGCCACCGACGAGGGCTTGGGGCTGCGTTGCGCGTCAGTCAGTCTGCGGTGCCGTGGGACCGTTCGTGGCCTTCATGCATTCCTTCAAGGCGCGATTGACGTTCGCCGAGCCGTTGCATTTCCGCGCGGAACGTATCCATTGCTGCGCGGAAGCTGTCCATTGATGTCTGCAACGCCCGTCGGTCGGCATCGACGCGTGCTGTGCTTCGCATGATCAGCATCGCCAGCCCGACGCCGAGGGCGAGTCCGGTTCCGATGACCGTGCCGATAATGGTGATGAATTCTGCGGTGAGCATGGTCATGGAGGATATCACCTCTTGTGCAAATTGCTTGTTGAAGCCTGCTCCAGGAAGGGGCGGTGAGTTACGGCAAGAGACTCGTGGAATGGCCCGAGACGGTGTTCGTACACGATCATGTCAGATGCGCGGGTAGGTGTCGCACCACCCGCCGGGGCGCGTCGGATCTTCGATGACCCTGCCGAGATGGGTCGCAGTGAACCGCGCGAAGTTGAACCCGATCCAGAAGTCTTCGTCGGTGCGTAGCCGGCGCAACGTGGCTTGGGTCAGGCTGTGCTCCGTGGTGGCGGCGATCTGTCCCGCCTTCATGGCGTTGGTCATTGGAGAAGTGCTCCAGTCGGAGAAGTCAGGACGTGAGGTGCGCGAGCGAGTGTCCCGGGGCGGAGGCGAATCCGGCCGGCGGGCGCACCGGTCGCGGTCTCAGGGAAGCGGTGTGCTCTGGAGGTAGTCGTCGACGTACTGCCCGATGGTCTCCCTGGCGACGGTGTCGACATCTGCGTCGAGGGCGCGATCAACGGTGAGGGCGTGGTATTCGCCGGTGGCGACGAGCGCGGACGCCGGGCCGTCGTAGAGGGTCTTGGCGTTGCGCTCGATGCGGACGTTGGGGCCGTCGAAGTGCAGGGCGTAGTCGTCGTCGAGATCGGTGAAAAACTCCTTCACGGTGCGCATGGGCAGGTCCTCGTCGTGGATGAAAGGGGGCGCGCGGATCGGGATGAAGCGGCGCAGGCACGCGGCGTGATCCGGGGGGGGAAGCCGGAACCGGGTTCCGGTATCGGCTCATTAACTGATTGAAATACTTGGCTTGTCTTTCTTGCCGATGCGCGCTGCGACTACGCGCACAGTTTTCGTATGGCGGGAGCGAGGTGGCTGCGAAGTGCCCGGGCGCCGATCTGCTGCAGATCCTCGTTGAAGTCGGCCTCCGCGGGGTGGGCGTAGACGACGTGCAGCGACTGGGCGCGCAGCCGTTCGGCGAGCGTGGCGGCGGCGAGCTCCCCGGGCTCGTCGCCATCGACGGCGATGAGGATGCGCTTGTGGCGGGGGGAGGGCTCCCACAGGGCGAGGAGCTGGGTGCCGGCGCAGGCTGCCACGGGGAGCTTCGGGAACGCCATGCGGAGCGAGAGCATGGTCTCGAGTCCTTCGCCGACCGCAAGGGTGTCGCCGTCGTCGTCGAAACGGATCGCGCCGCCGACGGTGGAGGCCAGCGTGCGGCGCTGATCGTCGATGTCGGCCTTCTCGGGCCGGGTGTGGTCGAGGTAGGTGCGCTGGATTCCGAGGAATGCACCGTCCTTGTCGGTGACGGCGGCGACGAGCCCGGGGTAGCGTTCGTAGACACCCAACGATCCGAGGGAGGAGCGGTAGACGAGCGCAGGATGGAAGCGCAGGACCGCGTGCGCGTCGGGGGGCCTGATGGCGCGCCCGGCGAGGTAGCGGGCACCGTGGGTGGCGCGAAGGCGGCGGGCCTCGGCGAAGTTGCGCTTGGCGGCCTCGAAGTGCGGATTGGGGCCGGCCGTGGCGGGGGCGGCCGGGATGGGCGTGTCGCCGATCAGCGCACGGGCGGCCCGGCATGCACGGCCGAAGTCGCCGCGCTCGTGGTAGAGGATGATGTCGAGGAGGTCGCCGTGGGTGCCCTGATCCGGATCGGACCACTGGCCGGCGGACGGGCCGGTGAGAGCGACGAACATGGAGCGCCCGCGGGTGTTGGTGATGTCGCCCACGCGCCAGTAGTGGCCGGACTTCTCGCCGGCGGAGAGGTAGTGCGCGCAGATCTGCTCCGCGCACGCGGCGAGGGCGCGCTTGAGATCGGGGAGGGATTGAAGGGTGCGGGACATGATGGTGTCTCGGGGAGATTTGTATCACCGTTTGCCGGTTACGGGGTGGAAGTCGCGTCGGTGGCCCGGGTTCGGCGGTTGGCCCGGACACGCTTGCATTCTTCGTATTCGCGCCTGCTCTCCTTCACTGCGTGCACCGCTTCATCGAGCTCGGCGACGAGCCCTTCGGGGGTGCAGCCGACTTCGTGCGCGTGGGACCCGATACAGTCGCGGCAGTATCTGCTTCGGATCTCCTGCAGGCCGAAGAAGCCGATTCGACGACCGATGATGGGGGTTTCTGCGCCGCAGTCGAGGCAATGGGTGGTGTAGGACATCGGGGACTCCGTGGGGATGGAGAGGACGGGCGCCGTGGTGGGGTGGCCGGAACGCGGCTCAGTGCACACTCGTCCACCCGTCGCGCCAGGCGGCGCCGGCTTGGCCGTAGTCGATGTGGTGCTCCTCGATGAAGGCGCGCAGGCGTTTGCGCAGGCGGGCGGCGCTCTCGAACGCGCGCGCGGCGTCGGCGAGCAGCTCCTTGTGGGCGAGGAGGTCGGCGTCACTGCGCATGCCCTGGGCGGCGAAGGTGTGGGCGAGGCGGGTGAGGCGGACGGCTTCGCGGCGGACGTGGTGCGACTCGTAGAGAAGATCGCGGGCCTGGGCGCCGTGGTCGCGATGGTAGTTGAAGGCGTATTCGTGCTCGGCGAGCCATTGGGCCATCGTCTCGGCGCGTGAGAGGGCGTCGGCCTGCGCGGGGTAGAGCTCGCTGTCGATGTACACCATGTCGGTGTCGTTGCTGGTGACGACGGCGAGGTAGACCGGGGCGAGGTAGTTGTCGTCGTCTTCGTACTTGTCGCCCGGGTAGAAGTCGTAGACGTGGCCGGTGAGCTCCTCGTATTGATGCTCCGAGGTGTACCAGCGGGTTTGCCGTGAAAGTGTCTTGGGAATGAGACGAACGCGACCACAGCGACGGGAAGTCGCCTCGATGACATGGCGTTCTCGCGGCGGCTGGGGACGGAGTCGTGCTTCGGGCGGCCCCGGTTTGTGGCCCGGTGTCGACGGCGCTCCGAGCCGGCGAGGGTGTCAGGCGGGCGCGGCGGGCTCGTGCTCGATCAGGCCGTAGCGATGCAGCATGCGGATCCAACGTGGAGCGTTGCGCCTGACCATGAGCGCTTCGTAATCGGCCTCGGGGTCGTGGTAGGGCCGGGCGTCGCGCAGCACGACGTAGAGGACGCGCAGCAGCTTGTGCGCGGTGGCCACGATGGCGCGCTTGTAGCCGCGGCGCACCATCAGCGCCTTGTGATAGCCGCGGAACTGACACCCGTGGGTGCGTGCCGCGGCGTGAGCGCACTCGACGAGCACCGCGCGCAACGCCTTGTTTCCCATTCGAGCGCGCCCGGAGCGGCGCTTGCCGGCGCTGCGGTCGTTGCCCGGACACACGCCCGCCCATGCGGCGAGGCGCTCGGCGCTGGCGAAGGCGTCGAGGTCGGGTCCGACCTCGGCGAGGATGGCACTGGCCGAGGGACGGTCGATGCCGGGGATGGTCTGGAGCAACGCGATGCGTTCCCTCCACGGCTCGAGGCCCGAGTCGATGTCGCGGTCGAGTGCCTCGATGCGCTCGAGCACCGCGTCATGCTCGCCCAGCAGGTCGCACAGGACCACACGCTCGACCGCGCTCAACTCCAGGCTCAGCGCATCGCCGAGGCGTTGGAGCTTGTGCGCGACGTGATAGCTGAGCGAGGCGAGGATGGCCTCGGGGTCCACCCCCCGGGCCAGCCCGTCGAGAATGCGCCGCCCGTTCCTTCCGAACACATCGGACAGGACGCCGCCGACGCGCACGCCGCTCCGGTCGAGGACCTTCTGCACGCGGTTGCGCACGCGGCTGCGCTGGCTGATCAGCGTGCGCCGGTAGCGGGTCAGCACACGCATCTCGCGGAACGCCTTCGGCGGCACGTGGCTCGCGGTGGCCAGGCCGAACTGACACACCCGCGCCAGCCACACGCTGTCGGCGACATCGCTCTTGCGCCCCTTGAGCTGCTTGACCTGACGGGCGTTGACCAGCGTGGCGCGAATGCCGGCGCTCTCGAGGGCTTGGAACGGCGCCAGCCAGTAGATGCCGGTGCCTTCCATCACCGCGGCGTCGACCGAGCGCTCGCGCAGCCACGCGACCATCGCGTCGAGGCCGCTCGCCAGCGCTTCGAAGGTGCGCGTCTCGACCTGGGGCTCGCCGGCGCCGGGCGCACACAGGCGCACCGAGGCGGTGATCTGCATCTTGTGCACGTCAAGGCCCGCGGCGCGCGCGTGGACGACGTGCAGGGTATCGGTCATCATGGGCTCACCTCTCGCAGCTTCGTGGGGGGAAGGCGGAGGCGGACGGGGCCGGTCGGACTGGACTCACATCCGTGACCGAATGTGGTGCGATTTGCCGCGCGTCCACGACACGGGGGCCGGGAACAATCCGGGGCTCGGAGCCGACCGGCCGGAGCCAGTTTGGACAACGGGAAGCGACGCTCACCATTAAAACGACGGCCACTGCGCCGCCTCCGCCGCTCTTACTGTACCGCCACCACGGGCGCTACGTAGAACTCTATCTGGTCCGCCGCGTCACCCCACTTTCATGCCGCGGGGCGGCTGGCAACGCGCGGACCATGACCGTTTGGGAAGCGGCGAGCTTGTCGACGTCGGCGTCGCGGAGAAGGCTCGCCTCTTCGCGGAGGATGTCGGTGAGACCGCAGGTGAGGGTTTGCGGCTGGGAGGCGCCGGGAAAGATGTCTCGGATGGTGGTCATGCGGGACTCCTCGAGAATGGCTGGGCGGGAGGCGCGTAAGCGGAACCGGGTTCCGGCTTCGGGGGGCGTCGTCGCGTGGGATCGATGCCGGTGCGATGCGGTTCGGGGTGGACGCGGGTTGGCGCTCAGAGGTCTTCGCGCACCGGGATGCCGGCGATGTGGGTCGCGGTGAACAGGGTTTCGTTCTCGAGGCGCACGAGCGCGGCGTCTCCGTTGACGGAGATCGTCAGGTTGTTCGAGGCGAGGGATCTGGCGAGGCGGAGGATGGCGATGACGTCGCCGGAGTCGGGGCCTTCGTGGTCGAAGAGGTCCGGGGCGTCGATGTCGATTCCCATCGGTGAGGATCTCCGTGGGCGGGAAGCGAGGATTGGATGCCCTCGTCTTGCTTCGATCAGTGCAAGGCCGGGCACGCGGCCTCGGTCGCATCGAGATGCGCGACGAGCTCGTGAGGGTTGGCGTCGAGGTCCTCGGCGTGGTTGCCGATGCAGGCGCGGCAGTAGGGGCTGTGGATTTCGACAAGCCCGAAGGCGCCGGCGAAGCGACCGAGAACCGGGGCGGCGGTGCCGCAGTCGAGACAGCGGTTGATGAGGGACATGGCGATGTCTCCGGGGGCGGGTGCGGGGTGTCCCCGCACCGGTGGGGTGGGATGGAAAGCGGAACCGGGTTCCGGTTGGCGAGGGAGGGCGTGGGCATCGGGAGTGGCGTCTCCGATCAGAGCTGCCGGGACCGGTGAGGCATGGATGGTGAACGCGCCCGCGCCCGATCGGGAAGGCGTGGGGTGGAGAGGGCGCTCCGGCGAAGCCGCGTCATGGCGTGTCGGCCGGGGATCTGATGCGCCGGCCGATCCACACACCCGGCTGATTCGGCCGAGAGAACGAGAGGGTGCCGTCCCTGACAAGCAGGCGTTCCGCGTGGATGATGTTCGTCGGGCATCCCAAGCTCTCGGCCTCGACGACGATATCGCGTGCCGATCCGGTCGCTACCCGGCGACCGCGGTGTACCAGCTCGTAGTCCATGTCTGTCTCCTCTGTGGCGACGTACGGGTGGATCATCGGGTGCGCTTCAGGACTTCGCCCACGGCGTCGTCCGTCGCTCGCCTCAAGGCGACTTCGGGGCTCTTGCCTTTCCCTGCGCCGCAGGCCGGGGTGCATCCGCTGGCGCCCTGGGGGGCGCGGGCGGTGACCACCGCGTGCCAGGTGTCACGGGTGGTGCCGTCGGGACGGCCGATGTTCGTGACCTTCCCGGTGATGTCGATCTCGGTCGGTTTGCGCATCCGTCTCGGTCTCCGGTGACGGTGGCGGGTCTCGCGCGCAATTCCCCATGTCTTACGATCGGTGGCCGTGACTGGGGAGGGGTGGTGGGCGCCCTATGCGGCCTTGGCGGCAGGCACGAAGACGACGTGGCGCTCGGCGTGGGACTCCTCCACCTCGGGCACGAGCCCGTGGACCCAGAGAAAGGGCATCTCGGTGAGCTGGCGAAGCTCCGGGAAGACGGTGCAGGCGAGGGCGTGGAGGCGCTTGCTGGCGCGGGCGCGGTGTGCCTCGTTGGCGTCGTACTTGTCCCATCCGGGCGCCATGCGCTGGACGTCGCGGGGCAGCGTCGCGTCGTCGAAGGACAGAAACCGCCGCAAGCGCTCGTTGCCGTCGTCGTAGTGCAGGATCTCGGTCATGGGGTACGGGGGATCGTCGGGCATGAAGACGTGCTCCATCAGGACTTCGCCCTTGTAGGACAGTCCGCCGCCCGCCATGCGGGTCCGGAAGATGACGACTTCGGCGCCCGGGAGCGGGTAGACGTGGTCGAGGGCGGGATCGTCGAGGGGGATGCGGCGGGTGCCCCACAGATAGAGGCGCTCGTCGTCCCAGTTGGCGGGCGTTCGCCTGACGCAGGCGCGTGTGAACCTGGTGAGGATCGCCGAGGTGGTGGTGCCGTCCGCTTCCTCGATGGCGACGGTCGCGCCCGGGCGGGCGTCGGGGCCGACGGCGACCATGGTTTCGCTCCCGCGGTAACGCAGGGCCGACAGGGGGTTCGTCATGGAAGATCTCCTTGGGATGTCCACGGACATTCGCGCGAGCGCGTGTCTTCGCTCGCTTGTGCGCGGGGAAAGTGCG
>JAJECB010000311.1 GCA_022822245.1 Gammaproteobacteria bacterium | reverse complement strand
ACTCCGCCCCGGGAGGGATCCGCAAGACGCTCGTGTAACCGGTCCTCGATCACGCAGTTGTAGTGCCACTCCCTGTCTTCGTGCGCCGCAACTGACTGATGTGCAATGAGATTATTCGAGGGGTGGTAAAGATGGGCTAACGAACCATGGATCAGGGAGGTACGGCGGACACCGGCATCGACCGGGTGCTCGTCCATGAGCCGGGGGTCACGACTGGCGATCGCCTCGGATGGCCGGCCGGATTCGCCGAGGGCCCCGGGCACGTGGCGAGGAGGCCGTCGTCACCGGTATCGCCGGCGCGGTGGGATAAGGTCGAGGACCTAGCCGAGGAAGTCGGCTTTGCCCGAGACATCCATGTCAGGAGCCCGCAGTGGTGCCGGACGCTTGCGCCTCCTGCACGCCTTCGAGACGGGACTGGCGTTCGGAGAGGCGCAGAATCTCGCGGCGAAACTCGCCCATTTGGCGGCGAAACTCGTCCATTTCACGGCGAAACTCGTCCATGCCGGACTGGAAGGCCTTGCGGTCGGCCGCGGCATCGGCCTGGAAGGCCCTGCGGTCGGCTGCGGCCTCGGCCTGGAGGGCTCTGCGGTCGGCACTGGCGTCGCCACGGTAAGCGTCTATTCGCCTGGTGGTGAAGAAGAGCTGGGTCGAGAGCGCCGCGCCGACGGCGACGATCGTGAAACCGACGCCAATGATGGCGAGAAACTCGGGAGTGAGAATGTTCATGATCAGCTCCGAAGAGTGTAGTGGATAGCTGAGGACCATGCAGCGACGGCGGCGCCCAAGTTGCCGCTGTCGCGCACCCGATTCGCTCTCTCCCTTCTTCAGCACCGAGGGGGCTCGGGATGTCCACCGGCTCGGGGGGTGTTCCGGTGCAACGAGCGCCGGCGCCGGCGCGACCGTGCCCCGAGCTGCCCACCCGGGCGCCCCTCGAGAGGGCGAACACCTCACGGAGCAAGGGGCCCCGAACACCGCGCCGTCTCGGCTCCGGACAAGGGGCGGAGCTAGCCCATGTGCGCGCCGAGGTCCTGTTGCCGCTGTTGGGAGTGGCGGCGCGTTTGCTCCGTGTCGAGCTTTCTCCGATCGGCCTCGAGGGTGGCCCTGGGAACCTCGGCGCAGTCCAGGAAGGGTTCGTAGCGTTCGTAGTTCGCGAGGAAGTGCCGGGCGGCGCGGCCGAGCTGCTGGGAGAGATCGTTGGTCTCGGCCGCGAGCTGGGCGGCAACACACGGCTCTTGCGTGGTGTAGCTTGCCGTCCATCGATCGTAGGAGGCGGCATAGCGGTCCTGGGCGGCCCGGTAGTCGGCGACGCGGGCCGCGGCGGGGTGGTCGATCACGATGCCGTGAGTGGGCGGGAGCATGGTCTCGACGGCCGGGGCGCCGCCGGCGCGCAGCGACCTGCGGCACTGTTCGAGCATGGCGCCGAGGAGGTTGCGCCCGTCGTCACCCTTCCCGGCTCCCCAGAAAGGGTCGCCGTTGTGGACGAGGGGACGCTCTCCGGTGCTCACGAGGTACTCGGCCGCCTTGGTGCCGGGGGCGAACTTGGCCGCGAGGGCCTCGGCCATGATTCCGATTCTGCGCTCCTCCCAGTCGCCGACGGTGGAAAGGTTCGGGGCCTGTTGCGCGGCGAGGCGCTGGGCCTGGGCGGCGTCGGGCTCGTGGCGGATGGCCTGGAAGACCTGCTCGGCGGCGGTACTGCGCACGGCGCCGAAGCGGCTGGCCGCGTAGTAGTGGTGCACGCTCGGCCATGTGACGCCCTCGATGCTCAGGGGCGCGATGGCGCGCGGGGACAGGATTGCGCCCTCCTCGGCGCGGGCGTGGAAGCGAAGCGGCGCGGGCGACTGCGACGCTTCGCGGCCGGCCTTGGCCGTGTTGAAGTCCACGACGTTGTCGGTCGCGGAGCGCGGGCGCGTGATCGGAATGGCGCGCTCCCCGGTGCGCTCGGCCCTGCGGTTGTAGTCCTCGACGTGGCGCCGCGTGTAGCGGGCCTGCCTGTCGTCGGCGAGCTCCACGTAGCGGTCCGGACGCACGTCGTTCACCATCGCGCGATCGCGCTCTGCCGGCGCGCGCGCGGCGCTGCGTCGGAAGTCCGGGGTGTAGAGGTGCTGGTGCACGCCCTTGTTCTCGCACCATTGGCGCAGGATGGACTGCGGTGACTTGTGCACGATGGAGATGTCGCGTCCCTCGCGCTCGCGGTGCCAGTCGCGAATTCTGCTGAGGTAGCGGTCGAGACGGTCGTAGTCGTCGAAGGTCAGTCCCTCGGTGCCCTCGACGAGGATGCGGGCGTTCTCGGGCCGATGCGCGTCGATGGCGGCCTGGTCGCGGCCGGCGAGGAACGCGCTCGCCTGGAGGTTGGCGTAGGTTTTGGAGGGGCGGTTCTCGAGACCTCTCGAGCGCGGCTTCCAGGCTCCGAAACCGAGTGCGGAGTAGTGGTTGTTCAGGCCTTCGCGCAGGACGGCGAGCTGCCCGATCCGGGCGGAGAGGGTATTGGAGTCGGTGAGAGAAGCGTCCCGGCCTTGCCGGGTGAGGTCGTCGAGCTGGTAGTGCAGCACGTGGCACAGGCCCCACGCGACGGAAGCGCGGTGATCGGAGATCTGCGTGCCCTGGGGGCCGAGGACCTCGAGCAGGCGGTTGAAGCGGTTGGCACAGTGCTCGAGGGTGCGCTCGCTGTGGACGAAGTCCGCCCGTACCTCTTGCGCGTATTCTGCGGGGCGGTCGCGAAGCGGCTCGCGGTGGACGTGTTGGGCGAACTGTTCGATGCGCTCCCGATCCTCGCCGGTCCACCGGGGGACGACGAGAGGAGCGATCCGATCGAGCACGCCCTGGACGGTCTGGGGCGCATCGGCAGCGCCCAGGTTGATGACGGGGATGTTGTGGGCGCGCGCGATGCGCAGGGCCTGGCCGGTGCCGCCGGAGTCGCGGCCGTCGGCGGTGGAGCACAGCACGAAATCGACCGGATGGTCGCACTTCGGGCCGAGGATCTGCAGCGTGTTGCGCGCGTGCAGCGCCTGCGTGGACGGTTTGAGCCGGTCCCAGTTCGGATGGTGTTGCGCCGCGATGTCGAAGGCCCGCCGGGGAATGTCGGCGCTCGCGCCGTCAACGCCGCTGGTGCGGCCCTGGAACCCGTCGTTGGGAATGAAGATCTGCTTCGGGGAGTTCGCGAGGTCGGCGCCGGCCTCGAAGGCCTGGTCTGCGCCCCGTGCGCCGCCGGAGCGAAGCGTATAGCTCTGCGCGCCGAGCTCCGCGGCGAGCCGCGTCATGAGCCCCTGTGTTCCGGCCGGCGTCGCCCGGGCACCGATGCCGGCGTAGACGGGGGTGCGCGTCGGGAGCGGGCTCTCCACGGCAGGCGCTTGGCCCGGGGCGTAGGCGCGGGACCCGCCCTCGCGGTCGAAAGACCACAGGGGGAGCTGGTGATCGTGTGCGAGCTGGGTGAAGGGCTCCGCGCCCCAGCGATCGCTGCCAAAGGCCAGAACGACGCTCGGGTTGAGAGAGAGGATGGCACGCTGGTGGCGCAGGATCGGGGCAAGGGCATGGGCCTCGCCGAGCTGGGCGGCCTGAAGTTGGGGATTGGAGGAGTGGGGCAGGCTCAGGGCGAAGTCGACGAGATCGCCGGGGCGGCGTATGCCGATGTTGCGGTGGGGCACGCTGTGCAGCTGTGCCCACTCGGCGGCGAAGCGGCCGATCTCGGTCTCGTGCAGGGTGTTGACCACGAGAGTCGGGTGCTTTCGATGGAGGCGCTCAAGCGCGGTGCTGACCTGCCCGAGCTGGGGATAGTCCGGATCGCCGGTGACGACGACGTGGTAGGCGTCGGGGTTGCGGGGCGCCGCTCGGCGGATGCGGGCTTGTTCGGCCTGCTCGCGGTCGCGCTGGAGCCGGCGCTGCAGCGCTCGGGCGGCCCGGGCGGTGTCTCTCTGGCTGGAGTATGAGCCTTCGTACTGCGTCTGCGTGCCGACATAGGATCGGTTGGGGAGTTTCGGCCGCCAGGCGTCTCCGTTTCGGTGTCGGTAGTGAAACGCGGCGGCGCTGTGGAGCTCCTCGAAGGCGGCGAGGCGATCGTGTCGAGCCTGGGCAGTGACAGTGGCCTTCTCGAGCTCCAGCTGGGAGACCTCGTTCGCCGGGACGAGGTGGTTGAGCCCGCGCAGATCGCGGGCGGAATCGTCGGCCAGACGCTGGAGCTTCGTGGTGTGGTGGTGCAGGACGTTGACGAGACCCCAGTGGAGCCGTTCGCGCAGGGACTCGAGGAGCGAGCCCCGGGGGGCCATGGCGTCGATGAACTCATCGAGCGCGGGACCGAGCAGGGGGATCTGCTCGTCGAGCGCGGCGGCGATGCGCGGATCCGGCTCTCCGTGGGCGGGGGCGACGACGTTGCCGGTCGTGCCCATCGCGTCCATGTCGTGGGTGAGGTGTTCGGTGTGGGAAGCGCCGGGCGTGATGCTGGTGTCTGCGTCTTCGTTCATGGTGCTGTTCTCGTCGTGTCCGGGCACGGTAGCGCTCAGGGCGGAAAGCGGGACTGGATCGGCGGCGGAGGCGGGAAGTAGGGCGCAAAGGTGATCTCTGTGCCCGTCATCGCCTTGTACTGGTTGCAGAGCTCGGTGAGCACGTCGTGGATGTGCTCGCGAACGGCCTCGAAGTGGCGCACGAGCTCGCCGGCGCGCCACTGGCGGAAGTCGATGGTGTCCCAGGCGTGGGGGAAGCGGGTGAGCTCGGCGAGGTGGCGCCTCTGGTAGACGAGCTGGTCGTCCGTTTCGGCCAGGAGCCGGTCGAACATGGTCGCGGTCTGGGAGACCATCTCTCTCGACATGGAGGCATCGTCGCCGTCGGGATCGACCGCCTTGGCGATGTCCTGCCACAGCGGGATGATCTCCTTGACGCCTTCGCGCATGGCGGCCTTGTCGAGGTGCTCGAAGTCCGCGGGCTTGAGCAGGATCGGCGCGCCGTTGACGGTGTCTATGTACGCGGCGGCGATCTCGATCGACCGATCGGGCGCGATGTCGTGCGGGCGGTTGAGCTTGTCGCAGAAGTCCTCCGCCTCGTCGATGTTGGGCGCCAACTGATCGGTGCCGATGACCTCGGGCTGGTGCTCGAAGGCGATGCAGATACGCTGCGCAATGGTGCGAAGCGTGTACTCGGGGACAAAGCAATAGGGCGTACTGGGGTCTATGTGTGCCATAGCGGTTTCTCCGATGCACGTGGAGACGCGATTCCTGGGAAGCGCACGTCGGGCGCTTCCGGGGCGCTGGCACGGGTTAATGGTGCAGCGCCGACGTCCTCCTCCTGGCAAGGATGCGCTCGGGTGCCGCTAAAGACAAGCGCAGGGCAGCTCGGGGCGAAACGCATGAGGCCGCGCCTCACGCAGCGAGAGCACGAGACCGTCGCCCACGATGAGGTGGTCGAGGATCTGGACTTCGGCCAGCGCGAGAATGCGCACGAGCTGTTCGGTGATTCGCAGGTCGTCGCTTGTGGGCGACGGGTCTCCGTCGACGTGGTTGTGCACGAGGATGAGGCGACAGGCGTTGAGCTCCATGGCCCTGCGCAGGACTTCGCGGGGGTAGACGGGGGCGGCATTGCGGGTGCCGTGGAAGAGCTCTTCGGAGGCAAGTACATGGTTGCGCCCGTTGAGCCAAAGAGCCGTCACCGACTCGTAGGGCAGATCGCGGCAAAGCGCGAGCACGTACTCGTGGCAGTCGGCGGGGCCTTGGATCCTCTGACCGCGGCGAAGGGTGCAGGAGAGGTCGCGCCGGGCGAGCTCTCGGGCGGCGTGCAGGCGAAGATACAGCTCGTCGGTGCCGCCGCCGGTGCGTTGGGCGAAGGAGTGGCGCGGTACGGCGAGCAGGGAACGAAGCGTGCCGAGGCGCTCGATGGCGCGCTGTGCGGTGGCGTCCGAAGCGCCGAGGATGCGCAGCAGTTCGGCGTCGGAGCGGGCTCGAAGAGGGAGCTCGGCGTTGGGCATGGGGGAGACTCCTGGGGCGGCAAGGAAAGGGGCCGGGCTCGCCCGTCGAGGGGCTGGGCGATCAGGCGGACTGGGCGATGGGCGCGTGGCGAAGAACCCGGGCGAGCACCTCCAGATCGTCTCGGGGCACGAATACCCGCATGCGGTGGGAGACGATCTCGGTGTGGCAGCCGAGCGACTTGACGGTGGCGATAGCGTCGCCGGTGGGGCCTTCGAGCTCGATGCGGTGACGGCCCATGACGAGGCGAACGGTGAGGCGCCATCCGTGGGCCAACCTGAAGGGCTTGTGGTGCTCGATGAGCGCCTGGTGGACGTCCTCGACCACGAGCTGGTGGGGGGTGAGGCCGAACAGCGCGCGAAACTCCATGATGTGCGCAGAATCGAGGACGCGGCCGAGGAGTCGTTCGCCGCACACGGTCGTGAGACGGCGGATCTGCATGTTCTCGGACGGCATGAGGTGCCAGATCGGAAGGAGCAGTCCGCAGACCATCCAGAGTTCGGATTCCACGTAGGCGGGGAGGGTCTCGATCTCGGCGTTCCAGGCCTGGCGCCACGTGTGCTCTTCGCAGGGTTCCCAATGCGAGGCGCGCAGGGCGCAGAGGCTGATGGGCTCCTTGCGGGTGGGGCGCACGATGCGGCAGCGCCTTTCGATGCCTCCGTCGTCGAGCACGCGTCCCGGCGCTTCGACGATGACGGCCGCGTGACCGGAGCGCGCGTTGATGGCGACGCACGCGAGTTCGGAGTCGGGCGATCGGCTCAAGAGCGCGAGCGCGGAGTCCGCCGGCAGCGGCGTGAGCGGATCGCGACGCCGCATGTGGACGAGCTCCGTGGTGGCGCCCGTCTCTGCGTCGGTGTGGACGGTTTCGCGCTCGAGCAGCGTGAAGGAGTGGGCGACGAGGGTTTCCAGGCCCACGTTGTAGGTGCCCGCGTCCCTCGCGGACTCGATATTCGCTTCGATACGTGTCTCGAGCTCGGTGAAGAGCGAGTTCTGCTGCGCGATCGGCAGGGCCAGCAGGCGATTGAGAAACTGGCTCATCGGAGGCAGGTCTTCCTTGAGCTGTCCCTCATGGGTGAGGCGCAGGCCGGTGAGCTCCTCCAGGAGTGCGAGCGACCAGGCGGGCACCTGGTCGTGGTAGAGCGCGCGGTAGAGCTGGCGCAGCGCGCTGTGGGCGTAGGGGCTCTCGAGGTTGTCTTCCTCGCGGAACATGCCCTGGGACTGCGCGTTGCGCTGGCCACGCGTCAGCGCTCCAAGGGCGTCGAGCCGCTTGGCGATGGTCGCGATGAACCGGCGCTCGCCTTTCACGTTCGTGGTGACGGGACGAAAGATGGGCGGGCAGGCTTGGTGCGTGCGGTGAGTCCGTCCGAGTCCCTGGATGGCGGTGTCGGCGCGCCAGCCGGGCTCGAGGAGGTAGTGCACGCGCTGGCGCTGGTTGATGGCGTCGAGGTCGGCGTGGTAGCTGCGCCCGGTGCCGCCGGCCATGCTGAAGACGAGGATGCGTTTCTCGTCGGACTGGAACGCACTGGCCTCGGAGAGGTTGGCGGAGGCCGGACGGGTGCGAAGCGCAAGGCGCTCCTCGATGCGAAGGACGCGCCGGGAACGCCCGGTGACTTCGGCGACGTGCTCGTGGCCGAACGATTGCACGATCTGGTCGAGGGCCGACGGTACGGGCGGCAGCGAGGCGAGGTGCGCGATGAGGGCGTCGCGCGCGGCCAGGGCCTCCTGGCAGTGAACGGGTCGCCCGTCGGCGTCGACGACCGGGCGGCTGCGCACATGGCCCTCCTCGTCGGAGTAGAGCTCGTGGAGGAAGGTGGGAAAGGCGTGCTCGAGATAGCCGAGGACGTACTCTCTGGGGGTGAGATCGACGCTGAGATCGTCCCACTCCGCGGGCGGAATCTCGGCAATGCGCCGTTCGAGGAGGGCTTCGCCGGTCGAGATGAGCTGCACGACGGCGGCGCGACCGGCGGCCAGGTCCTCGCGTATGGCTGAGATGAGCGTCGGACACTTCATGGAGGTGAGGAGGTGGCCGAAAAAGCGCTGTTTCGTGCTCTCGAAGGCCGATCGCGCGGCGGACTTCGCCTGCGGGTTGAAGGTCTCGCCGTCCTGCGTGACGCCGGCCGCCTCGAGTGCGGCGTCGATGTTGCGGTGAATGACGCCGAAGGCGCGGGCGTAGGCGTCGTAGATGGCGGTCTGGGCGTCGGTCAGGGGATGCTCGAGGATGTCGACCACGACGCCGTGGTAGGACAGGGAGCGCGACTGGTAGCGGCCGAGGGACTTCAAATCCCTTGCGATCACTTCCATCGCTGCAACGCCCCCGGCAGTCATGGAGGAGATGAAGTCGCCGCGGGTGGCGAAAGTGGTGTCCTCGCCGCCCCAAAGACCGAGGCGCGAGGCATACGCGAAACCGTCCACGGAGCTTGCGCCGGTCGCGCTCACGTAGAGGACCCGTGCGTCCGGAAGGGCGTGCTGAAGGCGCATGCCGGCAAGGCCCTGCTGGGAGGGAGCGATGAGACCGCGCGCTCCCTTCGTGGCGGTCGCGTGGGCGAAGGCGTGGGCTTCGTCGAAGACGATGCAGCCGTCGAACGCATGGCGGTCTTCGGCTTCGATGGATCCCGCGAGCCAGCGAATGATCTGTGTGAGCCGCGCCGGCGTCTCTCCACGCGCCGGCGAGCGCAGCGTCGCGTAGGTGCAGAAAATCACGCCGGCCTGGTGCGGTATGGGGTGGCCCTGGCGGATCTTCGACAGGTCGATGATCTCGCGGGGTTCGCCACCGAGCGCCGCCCAGTCGCGGCGGGCGTCTTCGACCAGCTTGGTGGACAGGGAGAACCAGGCGGCGCGGCGTCTGCCCCGCAGCCAGTTGTCGAGGATGACGGCGGCGACCTGCCGGCCCTTGCCGGCGCCGGTGCCGTCGCCCAGGGCGAATCCCCGGCGGAAGCGCACCGCGAAGGCTGAAGAACCCGCAGGCACGGGCTCGGCCTTCTCCCAGTCGTCGCTGATCGCATACTCCGTGGCGAGATGACGAGAGTGCGCTTCTCCGGCGAGCACCACGGATTCGAGCTGAGGCTCGGAGAGAATGCCCTCGGTGACTACGGCGCAGGGGAGAAGGGGCTGCCATCGGGGCTGTGGCGCTCGGATGGAGGCCATGGCCGCGCTCTGGACGAGGGCGGTGGGATGCTCCTTGGCCTGCGCGATGCGGATGCAGTCCGGGGTCCACGGATCGAACGCGGAATCGGTCGCGTGCGCCTCGCCCGGCGCAGCAGCCGCATAGGAGACGGGGGCGACGTGGCCGAATCGGGCGGTGCCGGCGGAGTCTCTCTGGCTTCCGGATGCACTGGCCTCGGGCTTCGTCCTAACGTGGGCGGAAAGTACAGTGCGTCCGGCAGAAACCATCGTGTGCCGAGTGAGACTCACGCTCTCGATGGCCTCAATGAGCTCGGAGGCGTTCTCCGCGCGCAGCTCCGCACACGGTTCTCCGGCCCTCCTGCTGTCGTGCGCGCGGTCCAGCACAGTGATGCGCGTGGTGAAGCTCGTGCCACGGCGCTGATAGAGGCGACCGTGCACGGTACAGGTGAAGGCAACGCACGGAGGGCGGCCAAGGCGGGAGAAAACGCGCTGCCACACTGAGCTCAGGGGCGAAGTGGAGTGGCCGGTGATAGCGACCATTCGCCCGCCGACGGGGAGCATCTGGTAGGCCGAAACGAGGTGTCGGAGATCGGTGTGGCGTTGGCGTCCCGCAACATGGGCAGCTCGGGAAAAGGGCGGATTGAGGAGGACGACGCTCGGCCTCAGCTCAGGCAGGAGGTCGCGGATGTGCTCGGCGTTGTGCTGGGTAACGGGCGTGTCGGGGAAGAGGCGGCGCAGGAGCTCGAAGCGAGTGTCGGCGAGCTCGTTGAGATGGAGGCGCATGCCGGCGGCCTGGGGGAAGACGGCGAGCATGCCGGTGCCGGCGCTGGGTTCCAGCACCAGATCGCCGGCGCGAAGCCGTGCGGCGCGCAGCGCGGCGTAGGCCATGGGCAGGGGGGTGGAGAACTGCTGGCGGGCGAGCTGCTCTTCGGAGCGGCGGGTGTGGGAGGGCTCGAGCGCGCAGAGGCGCTCGAGCATGCGCATCATGGCCCGAGGGCTTTCGGCCCTTCGGCGCATGGCGGGCGCGAAACGGCGAAGGAAGAGGATGACGGCCGCCTCGGAGGCTTCGTAGGCGTCGTGCCAGGTCCACGCGCCACGGGCGTCGTCGGCACCGAAGGCTGCGGTGAGCGCATGGCGGAGTCGATCGGTGGACAGGGGCAGGCCGCGGCGAAGGTGGTCGAGGAGGGTGTGAGCGGCGTGAAGAAGCGCAGCGGCGCGCTCGTTGGCGGAACGAAAAACAGCGGACATGGGCAGCACTCCAGGGAAACGAGGGGAAAGCCGGCGAGATGCCGGTCAATCGCCTGGAGTGCCTTGCCTTCCTTGGCGCGGGGGTTCGTCCGGTCGGCGGGCGCCGCGGTGAAGGGAGGGGCGAGATGGCGGAACGGGCTTCGCTACGAAGGGAGAGTCAGGTCAGCCTACCGGGTGACGCACCGACGTTGCCCGTCCTGCCCCTGCCCGCCGTCGCTTGAGCAGAGAGCAAACCCTGCAATGGCAGGGCGTTACGGTGCTACCGGTCCCGTGCCACCTCGGGGCATCACCGACGAACCGCCGCCGCGGCTGCTTCCTTGACTACCACCCAGCCGCGCGGCCCGAACCGGGAGCCGCGACCATGGCCGACCGAGCGAACTCCACCTTCGCCCGGTGCGTCCGCGCCGTCAGACTCCGCGCCCGAAAATGCGAAATCCGCGACGACATCGTGATCGGCCTCGGCCTGACGATCCAGCCCTCTGGTGTCCGCACGCTCTTCTTCGCCCGCCTGATGCATGGGCGCAGGAGGTTCGCCACCATCGGCAGCGCCGATGTCCCCACCGCCCCCGAGGCGAGGCGCGAGGCCCGCAGGCTCATCGCCAGCCACATCGCACCGGCCAGAACCGACAGAGGCCCCAGCCGGGGCGCCCCATGACCGCGTTCGCGGAGGAGTTCCTCGAACGCCACACCCGCCACTGGAAGCCGCGCACGGTGGAGACCAACCGCCGGGTCGTCCGCAGGGACATGCTGCCCGCAACAAGCTGCATTCAGCCTGCTGCTTTGACTACGCCTGGATCCCTTTGTCCAGCGTGGATACTGGACTGCCTACCTTCCTTCGCTTGGTGCTTCCGGGCGGAGCTTGGTCAGCAGGGAATGCCATGCCTGGAACCTTGATATCGGGTACCGTGCGGTTTCATGCACGGTGGATGCGGCCGTCAGTGGTTCGCGGCTTCGTAGGAGAAGGGCAATGAAGAGCTTGACATCACGCAACACGCGCGAGGTACGGCGCGCACTTGCGTTCCGGGCCGCTTGCGCAGTCTGCATCCTGACGGCGGTATTCCTCGGCCATCATCCCGTTGCAGGCGCCCAATCGGTCGACAGTGCGGTGAGCCCCGTCGTGCCGTCGGACGCTGCCGAACTCTCGAGCAGCTATCTGAAGCGCGACTGGGCGAACACCGAGATTGGCCTGCGCATCGTCTTGCCCCCGGCGGATGTGGCGAGCTTCCGGGCGCAAGGCAATCAGCCGCTTCAGATCGGATTTCATCGTGCGATGCCCGACGAGTATCAGGGCGACCTGTCGGCGCTGATGGAATGGACTCCACTCACGGACGGCTCCATCGTGAGCGCCGTCTCGATGACTTCTCCGGAGGCGTTGGCACTACGGGTGGGAATTCGGGCAGAGCTGGGCCCGGGAGGCCAGATTCGTTTCTTCGGTGGTGGCTCCTCCGCCAAGGACGGGCAGGGCCGAGCGCCTCAGGTGTTTCCGGTGATGACCCGTGCGGACTTCCAGGAAGGCGGGGAGCCCGACATCGTGTGGTCACCCGTTGTCGAGGGCGGCACGATGGGAATCGAGGTCACGTTGCCCTCGCGGGAAGCCCTGTTCGATTTTTCGTTCCGCATCGAGAAGGTCTCGCACATCTATGGCCCGATGGCGCCGTCCGGAGACGCGCCCAAGGAGCTGAAGGAACTCGGTTGCCCCAATCACATCGATGTGCAGTGCCGCAGCAGGATCGCAGGAGACCGTATCAATGCGGTGGGACTCATCCTGTTCGAGGACGACGGTGGCACCTTCCGATGCTCGGGGACCTTGCTGAACGACACTCGCGACGATGGCCACATTCCCTACTTCCTGACCGCGCACCACTGCGTCTCGACAGGGCCGGCCGCACGAAGCGTCGAGGCCCGGTGGTTCTACCAGCGCGCGAGCTGCGGGAGCCAGCGGATAGACGCGAGAGACGAGACGACGCACGGCGGCACGGTCTTGCTCGCAACCAGCGCCGCCCAGGACTCGACGCTGCTTCGGTTCCGACGCAGCCTGCCGGGAGGGCTGACCTACTCCGGCTGGTCCGCCGATTCCCCGAGCTTTCCCACTCAAGTGTACGGTGTTCATCATCCGGCCGGCGAGGCCAAGAAGTACTCTGCAGGCAGGGCGACCCGTCACGAAGACTCCACCGTCTGCGACGATCCCGGGTGCCAGACCGTCAGAGAGGCGATAGTCGTCGAGTGGAGCGAGGGGACCACCGAGGGCGGAAGCAGCGGGTCGGGCCTGTTCGACGGGGAGCGCCTGATTGGGGTCCTCTTTGCGGGCGGGGGAACATGTACCGCCACCATTGATGATTACGGGCCGTTCCGGGACTTTTTCCCGCGGATACGGCGTTGGCTGAGCCCCGACCCCTACTCCCTCCCCTTCGTCACCGCGGCGTCGAACCGGAGTCGGCCCGGATTCGTCCGCATCATCAACCACTCCGAGCGTGCCGGCACGGTCACGATTCGCGCCATCGACGACAGCGGCGAGCGCTTTGGCCCGGTGTCGCTGAGGCTGGAGGCACGGGAGGCAGTGCACTTCAGCTCCGCGGACCTGGAGAACGGCAACGCGGACAAGGGGTTGTCGGCAGGCGTGGGCGACGGCACCGGCAACTGGCGCCTGGAGCTCTCTTCCTGGCTGGCCATCGAGGCACTGGCCTACATCCGCACTCCGGACGGTTTCGTGACCAGCATGCACGAGGTGGCGGCGGCGACCGAAGAGGGGTCGAATCGCTACCACGTGCCCTTCGTCAATCCCGGGAGCAATCCGAATCAGAAGAGTCTTCTGCGCCTGATCAATCCTGGAAGCGGTAGTGCCGGCATCGTCATCACGGGAGTGGACGACGCGGGTGACGAAGCGCCGCTGGGGGAAGTGAATCTCACGCTCGAGGCGGGTGCGTCGCGCATGCTGAGCGCGCGGGACCTCGAGCAGGGAGGCGCGGGACTCTCCGGTCGGCTGGGGGACGGCACCGGGAAGTGGCGTTTGTCGGTGTCGGCCGACCAGCCGGTTCAAGTGATGAGCTTACTGCAACTACCCACAGGGCATCTGGCCAATCTCTCGCGCGGACGCGACGGTGTCACCGTATGGACTCCTCCTCCCGAGCAGACCGCGAACGCGCCGGATCTGGTGGTGACGAATTTCTCGATGAGCGATACCAGCCTGACCGTGGGACAAGCAGTCACGGTACGCGCGACAGTTCGGAACCAAGGCACCGCTCGGTCCGCGGCAACGACGCTACGGTGGTTGGCCTCCGCGGACGCGACAGTTTCCACGAACGACGAAGAAGCAGGAACGAGTTCGGTTGGAGGAATTGCTCCATCGGGTTCCAGCGGTGAGTCGTTGAGCATCAGGGTTTCACTCGATACGCCCCCGGGCACGTACTACGCCGGTGCCTGCGTCGATGCCGCGTCCGGAGAGTCCAACACCCGGAACAATTGCTCCAGCGCGGTACGCTTTACTGTCCTTGGTGGTGGCGGTGCCCGTTTCGGCGCAATCGCTCATGATTTCAACGTGAGCAGGTCCTGTCCGGGTTTGGCGGCGGGAATTGCCGTAAACCATGGCTCCGCGCAGGCGGCTCTGGATGCGGCTCGTCGCGCTTGCCAAAGCGACCGGGGTAGCGCAGCCAATTGCAGGTCCACGTCAACATCGTTTCAGGGTTGTGCGGCCTTGGTCTATGGCACCAGAGGGTCCGGATGTAAACTGTTTCGCTTCAAAGGCTCCTCACGTAGCGCCGTAGAGTCGGCGGCGCTTTCTCGCTGCCGATCTGAGGGCTACAGCGGATGCAGAATC
>JAJECB010000248.1 GCA_022822245.1 Gammaproteobacteria bacterium | reverse complement strand
TCGCGTCCAAGGCGAAGCGCCAACGACAGCGCGACAATGGCCAAATGCCGCGACAAACGGCCGCGGCGGCGCCTGCGAAAGCCGGTGGCACTTGACCGTGGGCCGTGATCCGTCGACGAAAATCAGAACGAATTTACCGTGTCATGCAATGCCTCGCGATGGTGGTCATCGCGGCGTTCATCGGCGCTTCCGGCCTCGGCTACCGGCTCCTGCACAAGCTGCAGTCCCTCAAGCTCGGCCAGTCGCTCGAGATCGGGGTGGCGATCGTGCTTCTCGCGGTGGTGCTCGACGGCCTGTCGCGGGCCTGGGCCGAAAAGAGGCGCGACTACTCCGCCAACCTGCCTTTCCACCGGCGTTTCCGGTATCCGATCCTGGTGGTGGCCGTCGCCGCCGCGGCCTGGCTGCTGGCGCCGCACTTTCCCATTCTCGACAAGGTGCCGCGCGGTCTCACGATCACCTACGCCAAGACCTGGGACGGCCTGGTCGACTGGATCGTCCTCAACTGGTCGGACGGCCTCACCGCCTTTCGCTACTTCCTGATCGTCAACGTGCTGGCGCCGCTCCGGGACACCCTGCTCTTCATGCCGTACCCCTCGGTGCTGCTCCTCGTCGCGGGCCTGGGACTGCTCCTCGGGGGGTACTACTCTGCCCTGCTGACGCTCGGGTTTCTTGTCTTCATCGGACTTGCCGGATGGTGGGACCGGGCCATGATCACCGCCTACATGGTGGTGTTCGCCACCTTCATCTGCATCGTCGTCGGAATTCCGGCCGGCATCTGGAGCGCGCTCAACGAGAGGCGGGCGAGAACCGCGTTGTTCTGGTGCGACACGTTCCAGACCTTTCCGTCCTTCATCTACGTCCTGCCGGTCATCATGCTGTTCCAGGTGAACGATCTCTCCGCCATCATGGCCGTCATCGTCTACGCGATCATCCCCGCGATCCGCTACACGGTGGAAGGCATCCGGGCCATCGAGCCGGAGCTGGAGGAGGCGGCGACGATGGCCGGGTGCAACGGCTGGCAGCGCCTGACGCACCTGCAGCTTCCGGTCGCGATCCCCCACATCATGCACGGAGTCAACCAGACCATCATGTTCGCGTTCTCGATGGTCATCATCGCCGCCTTCGTCGGCACGATCGATCTCGGCCAGCAGATCTTCAAGGCCCTGTCCGAATCGAACATCGGCAAGGGGGTGGTGCTGGGTCTTTGCGTGTCGTTCATGGCCCTCGCCGTCGACCACCTGGTCACCCGCTGGGCGCGCGAGCGAAGGCGCCTGCTGGGGCTGGATTGAAGATGGGCGCGCTCGAGCCCTTCGCTCCCCTCGCGGTCTTCGTCCTCGCCGTCCTGCTCGTCCTTTTCGTCACCGCGCCCGACCTCCGGCTGCAGCTCCTGAAGCTCCAGGCCACCATGGGCAACGTGGCGGGCCTTTGGCAACGTCCTCGCGAAGCGCTCCTCGGCGCCGTCACGCTCAAGCGCGTGGTCTGGCTGACCATCGTGTTCTGCCTCGTCTCCTACATCTGGACGTACCAGTCGATCAAGGAGGAGATTCGGACCCTGCTCGTCGAGAAGGAGCTCGAGGGCGTCGCGGTGGGCAGCCTCGTCATGCCCTACAGCGCCTTCTTCCGCTCCGAGTACATGGCGGATGCGGGCTTCTCGAAGTCGAGGAAGCGGACCCGCGCCGACATTTCGGTGAGCGGCCGGCCGTGGTCCGGCTTCCAGGTGCACATCTCCGAGATCGAGCTCGCCAAGGTCAGCAAGATCGTCGGGAAGGCGTTCGTGTTCGCCTACCTCACGGACGTCAAGCTCCTCCGGCCCGCCATCGACAAGCACATGAAGAAGATGGTGCGGACCAGACAGATCGACACGTTCGAGATCGAGACCTTCGACAACCGGGGTCCCTACGTGCTGGTGGTCCTGAGCGAGAAGAACCGCGGGAAGGCCGTCGAGTCCGTCGCGAACGAGATCGCGGAGAGCCTGCACACCAATCTCACGAAGACCAACAAGCTGAAGGTCAACCAGGTGGTCATCAAGGTCGTCGAACCGGAGCAGTACACGAAGAACAAGCGGGTGAAGGTGATCGGACGGGGCAAGGCCGGCCAGTACTGACGCCGCGGGCCGGGGCCGTGGCCGGCTGCGCTGTCGAGCACGCCGGCCGCCACGAACGGCTCCACGACTTTCCCCGCGCGTCAACGAAGCGCGGACCGGCCGTCTAGAGAGAGAGGAGCGAGACGAAGAAGGGAGCCCACGCCGCGACCAGGACAAGGAGGGCGAGGGCCTCGGCGGCAAGGATTCGGCGATAGCGCGCTCGCTCGGCGCCCTCCTTGTCGGTCATGTAGATCCGGGTCATCAGCATGTCGAGCGGCACCACGAAGGCCATCATCACCGCGAGCGGAGGGGCGACGAGGGTGAGCCAGATGGCTCCGGGCGCGGAGAACGGACCGTCGTCGCCGGCAAGCGCCACGGACACGTCGAACGCCCCGGGGTGAAGCGAGGCGAAAGGGGCGCTTGCAACGAGGACCGCGATCGCCGCAAGGAGGGCGACCCGGAGCGTGCCGAGCTCGAGGATTCGTTCGCGAAGAGACGGTGCGCGGCGGGGAGCGGGTTCGGACATCGGGGATTCTCGTCTGCCGCGCGTTCGTCTCGTGTCGCCCCGCGCGGCGCCGGGGTGCGCGTCGATTCGGAAGGGGCCGGGACCGGCGGAATGATATCCTCCCCCGCCCATGGATCTCATCGACATCGGCGCGAACCTCTGCCACGAGTCCTTTGCGTCCGATCTCGACGAAGTCCTCGAGCGGGCGGCCCGTTCCGGAGTCGGCCGCATCGTCGTGACCGGCACCAGCCGGACGGACAGCGAGGCGGCCGCGGCGCTCGCCCGCCGCCATCCAAGCCGGCTCCGGGCCACCGCGGGCGTCCACCCCCACGAGGCGGCGTCCTTCGACGGCGCGGCGTCGGCCGCGATCGAAGCGCTCGCGGGGCGCGAGGAGGTGGTCGCGGTCGGCGAGACCGGCCTCGACTTCTACCGCGACTTCTCGCCGCGACCCGACCAGGAACGGGCATTCGAGGCGCAGCTCGAGATCGCGGCCCGGCTCGGGCTTCCCGTCTTCCTGCACGAGCGCGCCGCGCGCCGCCGCTTCGTCGAGATCCTGAGGCCCGTCCGCGACCGGCTCGGGCCGGCCGTGATCCACTGCTTCACCGGCAACCGCGAGGACCTCGATGCCTACCTCGACCTCGATCTCCACGTCGGGATCACCGGCTGGATCTGCGACGAGCGCCGCGGCCTGCACCTGCGCGATCTCGCGGGCCGGATCCCGGCTGACCGGCTGATGCTGGAGACCGATTCCCCCTATCTCCTGCCGCGCGACCTCCGCCCGCGCCCCCGGAGCCGCCGGAACGAGCCCGCGCTCCTCGCCCACATCGCGGGGGCGGTGGCGAGCGCGACCGGCGAGACGGCGGAGGCGCTCGCGGCGCGGACCACCGCGACCGCGTGCGCGTTCTTCGGCCTGCCTCCGGCCGCCGGCGCGGTTGCGGGGGCCGGTTCCGACCCGCGGTAGCGGCGCCCGACCGCCGGACCTCCGTGGGGATGTACCGGTACGCGATCACCCTGCTCGGTCCGAGCATCGAGGGAGGGCACTTCGCGCGTGCCGAGGAGGTGCTTTCTCGCGCGGGGGTCCGGATCGAGGGCGCGAGGTGCCTCTCCGGCCAGTGGCCGGGCGACCCGCCGGCTCCCGGACCGGAAGGGGAGGGCTGCCGGGCGCTCGACATCGTCGCGAGCGGGCCGATGCGGGACATCGCCCGGCTCCGGGACGCCGTGCGGTCGGCGTTCGAAGGGGCGGGTGTCGACGCCTGCGTGCAGCGTGAAGACGGTTCGCGCCGCGGGCGGCGGCTCGTCTGCCTCGACATGGACTCCACCCTCGTCGATGCGGAGGGCATCGACGAGCTCGCACGGGCGGCGGGGGCCGAACGGGAGGTGGCCGCGATCACCGACGCCGCGATGCGGGGGGAGATCGAGTTCCGCGGGGCGTTTCGGGCGCGCCTCGAACGGGTAGCGGGGCTCCCCGTCGAGACGCTCGAGGAAATCGCCTGCCGCCTCCCCCTCTCCCCGGGAGCGGAGCGGCTGCTTGCCGCCCTCGACCGGCACGGCTACCGCATCGCGGTGGTCTCGGGCGGATTCGCATGGTTCGCGCGGCGGCTCGCGGAGCGCTTCGGATTTCGCTTCGACCACGTCCGTGCCCACGAGCTCGCGATTCGCGATGGCCGGCTCACCGGCGAGATCGTGGGCGACGTCATCGACGGCGCGGCCAAGGCGGCGTTCGTGCGCGAGACGGCGGCGCGCGAAGGTCTCGCCCGCGAGGAGGTGGCGGCGGTCGGAGACGGGGCGAACGACGTCGAGATGCTGCGCGCGGCGGGGCTCGGGGTCGGGTTCGGGCCGCGTCCGATCCTCCGGGAAAGGGCGGACCACGTCATCGAGAACTTCGGGCTTGACGGTATCCTGTACCTCCTCGGCATGAACGATCGGGACATCGACGGAAAATGACGGATCTCTTGCGGGAAGCGCTCGCGCGGTTCGAAGAGGTGTTCGCCCGCGCGGGAGAGACGGAGGCGAGCGAACCGACCGCGGTGACCCTCGCGACGGCGGACGGTGAGGGGCGGCCGTCGGCGCGCACCGTGCTCCTCAAGGGCGCGGACGAGCGGGGGTTCGTCTTCTACACCAACGCCCACAGCCGCAAGGGCCGCGACCTCGGCGAGAACCCGCGGGCCGCGCTCGCCTTCTTCTGGCAGACGCTGTTCGAGCAGGTGCTCGTCGAGGGTTCGGTCGTGCCCGTATCGGAGGCGGAGTCCGATGCTTACTGGGCGAGCCGCCGGCGCGAGAGCTGCCTCGGGGCATGGGCTTCGGACCAGTCCGCGCCGCTCGCGTCGCGCGAGGAGCTGAACGAGCGCTACGCCGGGCACGAGCGCCGCTTCGCGGGTGGCCCGGTTCCCCGCCCCCCGCACTGGCGGGGCTACCGGGTCGTGCCGGAGCGTATCGAGTTCTGGCGGCCGGGCGACCACCGTCTGAACGAGCGCGACTGCTACGAGCGGACCGACGGCGGCGGCTGGCGCCGCTACCTGCTGAATCCCTGAACGGGCGTTTCGGACGGACGGGCCGCTCGGGCAGGCGTCCGGCCGTGGCTCGCGCGCGTCCGTGCGCGGCCGGTCCGGACCGGCCCGCCGCGGCTCACTTGGACTCGTCGCTTCGCGCCGCCTCCGCCATCAGGGCGACCACCCGGTCGATCCGGCGAAGCCGCGCGACCGGATCGTCCATCTCGAGGAGGTGCTGGCGGTGCGGCATCGGGATCGGGAGGAGCTCCGCGAGACGGTACCCGGTCCAGGGTGCGGCGTCCGCCGAGTCCTCGTCCGGCGGTGGCGGAGCGAGCCGGTACCGCTCGGCGAAGCGTTCGGTCAGGACCCGGGCGAGGCGTGCAAGCGGCCGGTAGGGGTCGGGGACCTCGCCCGGCGTCTCCGCGAGCGGCTCGCACTCCCCGACGAGCAGGCGGTCCGGTGCGGTCCGCGTGCCGTGGAGCCGGAATCTCGCCTCTCCCACCGCCTCGACGGTGAGGAGGCCGCGGTCGTCCCGGCCCCAATCCGCGATGCGGGCGAGGGTGCCGGTCGGGTGAGGCTCCGCCGGTTCGCCGACCTCCGAGCCCGAGCGGATGAGGCAGACTCCGAACGGGCGCTCGTTGCGGAGGCACTCGCTCACCATGTCGAGGTAGCGCGGCTCGAAGATCCGGAGCGGAAGCGGCCCTCCGGGAAAGAGGACCGTGCCGAGGGGAAAGATCGGGAGCTCGCTCATCGTCGCGCGCGTCTCACCTGACATCCCGGCACTGAGAATGTTCGCGTGAACGGTCCTGAGACCGGCTTTGGCGCCGCAGGTTTCCTCGCCGCGCAGGCATCTTGTCCGCGTGAATCACGACGGGTGTTCGGATCGACGCGGGCTGGAGGCCCGCGCGGGAAGACGGCACCGCCGCGACGCCCGCGCGCCCGAGCCGAGCTTCGTTCGTAATCCGGTCGCCCATTGCTCCCGTGATTTCCCCTGATTCCGTCCCATCCTTCGCACACTTGGGCCCGTGGCGCAACGCGCGGCCCCTCTCGGCCGGGCCGCATTCCCGTTCGCTCCGGGTGGACCCGGGGCCGGGATTGACGAGGCCGTCCCCAGGGTTTTGACTCTCTCGTCTCGATCCTCCCATCCGGAGCCCATGCCATGGGCAATGCGTCGAAGAAGACTCCCGAGACAGTTGCCACCACGGTTCACGACCCGGCCGCCCTCGAGCGGGCCGGGTGGACGAACGCGGAAGTCATCTGGGAGCAGGTGCAGGAAGCGGCCGCGGAGTGCGAGCGGGCCGGCGATTCGGCGGAGGCCGCGGAGCTGTGGCGAGGCGCCCGCGATCTTGCCCGCGAGCATCTGCCCTCCGGCGACCTGCGGCACGCGACCAGCCTGGCGAACCTCGCGGTCGCCGAGCGATGGGCGGGCGATACGGCGGCGGCGGCGCGGTGCATCGAGGAAGCGCTCGCTCTCTGGGATGCGGGAGAGGAGTGGGTCGAGTCCCTCGCGCCCGTCGCCCGGGCGCGGAGCTCCACGTTTCACCTGCGCCTCGAGTCCAAGCACCCGGGTGCCTACGACCGGTTCCCGCGGGAGCGCTACCGGACGCTGGCGGAGGAGGGGAGGGCGGTCCTCGTCGCGCGACGCGACGGCCGGCCCGACGGGTCGGACCGGCTCGAACGATGGCGGCGGGAGCGTCCCCCGGGCTTCAACGATTGGCGCCGGCTGCTGGGGGCCGTGCTCCTCGTCGCGGCGGGCGGTCCGGTGGAGGGGGCCTCTAAAGTCCCCTCGTGATCGCGAGGCCGGGCGGCGGCCCGGGGCGGCGGGGCGCCCCGAGCCGCGCCCGGCCCGGCCTTAGCGGTTGTCCATGAACGTTTCGAGGGAGTCGTCAAGGGCGTCCCACCACGCCGTGTGGTGGTTCGGCGCCTGCGTGCCGGTGACCGGCGAACGGTGCGCGTGGTCGCGGTACGTCGCGATGTCCTCCTCCTTGTGGTGCTCCCAGTGCTTGAAGTTGTCCGACTGCACGTCCCAGTCGATCTCGTAGTCGGTCGGGGCGGAGAGGTCCTTGCAGTAGTCGGTCTGGAAGTCGATGTCCTGGATCGGGTCCGCGAGGGCCTCCTCGCGCGCCCGCCAGGCGGCGGAGTCCGCTTCCATGTCCTCGCGGGACGGCAGCTCGATCCGTCCCAGGATGACGTCGCGGACGTACCACGCCTGGGCGTCGAACATGCTGAAGGTGTAGTACTGGTCCTGCATCCCGAGATAGG
>JAJECB010000110.1 GCA_022822245.1 Gammaproteobacteria bacterium | reverse complement strand
ACGCCGCCGTTCAGGGCCGCCGGGATGGCCGCGCACGCGGGGCGGCCCATCGCCGCCGTGAGCCCTCCGTCGACTCGCGCCACCGCTTCGCTCAGCACGAGCCCCTGCCGGCCGTCCGCGAACAGCAGGACCACGTCGGGGTCCAGCGGGAACTCGCCGAGCGGCCCGTAGACCGCGTGCTTCGCCTCCCGTCCGAGCACCGGAATCGCGGCGACCTCCTCTTCGCGCACGTAGTCGAGCCCCATCATCGCCTCCAGGGTGGCTCCCAGCTCCGCGGGCTGCGAGGTCGGCGCCCCGGTGAGGTTGTGGGTGTGGATTCCGATGGAGCAGAGGGAGTGGTGCGCGGCCGAAGTCGCGAGGGTGCGGGTGGCGGCTTCCTCCCAGAAGACGCAGCCGGCCGGGACCGCGCCGTCGAACTCCGGAACGCTCTCCGGCACGGCATCGGGAAAGGCTACCGCGATGGGGGGAAGGGACAGATCGAGGGCTGCCGTCAGTCGTTCTGCATGGCGCTGGCGTTGGTAATTCATTGATGTTCTTCCGTTCGGCGCTCCGCGCGGGATGGGGTGAGGGTAGGGTGCGATCGGTTGGGGTCGGTTCGGACGCGATCGGTTCGGGCCGGCTCCGGATCCGTGGGGTCGACGCACGTCCGTTCCGTTCCGGTCGGTCCAATTCGGGTTCCGGCCGGTATCCGCAATGTCGGGTCGTCGCGGGGCGGAGGTCAACCCCCCGGGTTGCGTTTCGACGTGATGCCGGCAATGCTGGCCGACTTGCCCGGACCGGGGGCGGCTTCGTCGCCGCGGATGGGTCGGCGGCCGTCGGGTGCGCGGCGGGCCGCCCGCCGGGTCCGGTACCAGGGCGGCGGGGCGACCGGTGCAGGGCCGGGATCGAGGGGCGCGGGAACCGGCGCAGCGCCGTAACGGGACGCCGTCGGACGAGTTGGTTCGGGAAAGGAACGGGGCAAGGCCGGAACGCGGAAATGGACTCGCGATATCTCATCGTCTTCGGGGCGTGCCTCACGCAATTCACGGTGATCGGGCTGCTCTTCTCGTTCGGGGTCTTCTTCAACGTCCTCGAGGAAGAGTTCGGCTGGTCGCGGACCCTGCTCTCCAGCGCCGTCGCCCTCGCCGCCTTGGTCATGGGCCTGCTCGCGGTCTTCGCGGGACGTCTCTGCGACCGTTTCGGTCCGGCGCCGGTGCTCGTCGGGGCCGGGCTGCTCTTCGGGACGGGCTTCGCCCTCATCTCGGTGGTGGGCGAGCCCTGGCACCTCTTCGTGCTCTTCGGGTTCTTCATCGGGGTCGGAATGAGCACCCACGACGTGGCGACCCTCTCGACCATCGCGCGATGGTTCGCGCGCCGACGCGGGATGATGACCGGGTTCGCGAAGGTCGGGACCGCGACCGGGCAGATGGTGCTGCCGCCGGTGGCCGCGCTCCTCATCGCGGGTCTCGGCTGGCGCGGGGCAGCCCTCGCCCTCGGGATCGCGGCGGGGGGGCTGCTGCTCGTCGCCGCGGCGTCGATGCGGCGCCCTCCGCCGGATCGCGCGGCGGCGTCGGGGCCGGCGGCGTCCCCGGCGGAGCGCGGCGGCGGCTTTGCCGAGATCCGCCGCAGCCGCGTGTTCTGGACCCTCTGCGCGGCCCAGTTCCTCTTCTTTCCGACCCTGATGACGGTGCCGCTCCACATCGCGGTGCACGGCATGGACCTCGGCATGACCCGGGGGGTGGCGGCGATCCTTCTCACCGTAATCGGCGGGGCGAGCATCGCGGGACGACTCACGGTGGGGACGTTCGCGGACCGGATTGGCGGCCGGAACGCCTACATCGTCTGCCTCGTGCCGCTCGTCACGAGCCTCCTCATGCTGATGGGCGCCGATACCCACGCATCGCTCTTCGCGGTCGTCGCGCTCTACGGCTTCGGCCACGGAGGACTCTTCACGGTGGTCTCGCCGACGGTGGCCGAGTTCTTCGGCACCCGGACCCACGGCGCGATCTACGGGGGGATCTACCTCTTCGGCACGCTCGGCGGGGCAGTCGGCCCCATCATGGCGGGACGGGTCTTCGACCTCACCGGGAGCTACGAGTACGCCTTCTCCGCCCTCGCCCTCATGGGCGCAGGCGCGCTCCTCCTGATGGCATCCCTCCCCCCGCCCCGGTCGGCGCACCTCTTGGCTCCTCCGGCCGGGCACCGCCCCCTGCGATCTCCTTCCCCTCGGCAGACAGATGGCGTCCCGGGTTCCTGACGAACCGGATCATAGCCGGGCCAGCGCATCCTTCACCCATCCGAACCCGATCCGCTCCTGCTCGAGACGCAGGTGGCGGCCGATGCGGTTGTCACGCAGGTCGTCGTAGAGGGTTCGCTCCTCCGGGGTCAGCCTCGGCAGGTCCCGATCGAGCGGGGAGTCTTCGGTGCCCCACAGCGGCTCGAACTCGAGCAGGGTGCTCCGGTCCATCAGGAACGATTCCACGTGGCCGAAGTGCGCGCGCAGCGCGTCGAGGATGGCGAAGCCGTGGGTGTCGATGTCGCCCCAGTAGCGGAGTCGGAGCTTCCCGAGCCAGCGCGCCCCGCCAAGGCTCTCGAAGCCGTAGCCGGCGCCGAAGATCACCATGGCTTCCTTCACGGGCGGGAAGGCGAGAAAGTTGACCTCGTTCTCGGTGATGAACACGCGGGAAACTCCGGTTCGGAGTACCGCGAAGCTCGCCGTGTCCAGGGTGAGGTCCTGGCCAAAGGCGTCGTCTTCCGGAGCGGTCGGGAGCAGGGCAAGGGCGGGGTCCAGCACCCGGAATCGGATGCGCTCAGGTCTCTCCCGAAAGCCATACCGCCGTGCGAAGCCGGCGGCGCCGGCCGGTGCGCCCGCGTCGATCGATTCCGGCGGCAGGGCGAGGTCGAGCAGCTCACCGAGCACCCCTCGGTGGGCCTCCACGAACTTGCTGTGCACCCCCGGAACGTCCATCTGGCGGAGGTAGACGTCGGGGCGCGGATGGTCCTCAAGCCAGCCGACGACGTCGAGCAGCCGAGGCCAGTCGCCGGCGAGCCGCAAGGCCCGAAGCGGCCGCTTCGCCACCCAGGCAAGCAGCGCAGGACGCCGGTCGCGGGTCCGATCGACGAGGCGGCGAAACTCATCCAGCTCGGGCTGCCTGCGGATGAGCGCGGCGGCATCTTCAAGGGTGTCCACCCACGCCTCGTGCGGCAGCGAGTTGGTGCCGGAGACGCGGTGGCGGACTTCACGCATCGTGACGCGCACGTGCGGCATCGACCGCAGCGCTGCGACCCATCCCCGGACTTCGTCGAAGCGATCGCGGAGATCCTTCGAGCCGGGCCGCCTGAGTACCAGGCGCCTCGGAAACGGCGTTTCTCCCGTCACCAGGCTCGCGAGGAGAACGCCACGGTCCCAGAGCCGCTGGACCTGCCGCCGGAGGTCCGCCGGAGTGGTCCAGTCGGCCGGCCTCGCCCTCACCCCGCGAGCCTCGCCTTCTCCTCGCGGTACTCCTCGATGGAAAGGTTGCGGAGCCGGGAGAACCGGTCGTCCTCGATGTGGACGAACCCGACGCTCGCGACATGCGGCTCGATAACGTGGATCTTCTGGAGCGGAGTCACGATCAGGAGCTGGAGGTTGAGCTTCGAGAACAGGCGAAGACCGTACTGGGTCGACTCGTCCGAGCCGCGCCCGAAGGCTTCGTCGATGACCACGAAGCGGAACGTGCGCGAGCGCACGGTCCCCACCTCCAGGCCGAACTGGTAGGCGAGGCTCGCGGCGAGGATGGTGTAGGCGAGCTTCTCCTTCTGGCCGCCGGACTTGCCGCCCGAGTCCGAGTAGTGCTCGTAGTCGCTGTCGTCCTCGTGCCAGCGCTCGCTCGCCGCGAACACGAACCAGTTGCGCACGTCGGTGACCCGGGCGGCCCAGCGCCGGTCCTGCTCCGCGGTGCCCTCGCGCCCGCGCAGCCGCTCGACGATCCGCTTCACCTGGAGGAACTTCGCCTCGGAGTACTGCGCGTCCTCGGAGCCGGTGAGCGCCCCTTCGGTGCAGGCCCGGAGCTCCGCCTGGAAGTCGCGTACGTCCGCGTCCGGCGCCGGCAGCGCCTCGAGCCGGATGTAGCGCCCGGGGTTGTAGTCGATCTGGGCGAGGGACTCGTTGATGCGGGCGATCCGGTCCCGGATGGTCTCGCGCTCGCGGGCGAGCTGCGACTGGAAGTTGGCGACCTCCCGGATGGTGTTCTCGTTCAGCAGCTCCTTGAAGCGGGCCTCGAAGCGGGGCAGGTCGTCGGCCCGCAGTCGGTCGAGCATCGCGCGGTACTCGAACCCCGCCTCGACGTTCGCGTCGAACTCCGCGGTCTCGAGCGGAAACTCCTCCTTGACGGCCATCATCGTCCGGATGATCCGGTCGCGGAGCCGCCCGAGGCGCTGGTCGCCGGCGTCGATTTGCGCTTGCAGCCACTGGCGAAGATCCTGCTCGCGGTTGTCGCAGGACTCGACGGTCAACTGGTGCCGGCCGAGCGCCTCCTCGCGAAGCGCCGCCAACCGGTCGAAGCGGGGCTCGAGCGCGGCGAGGTCCGTGCCGTCCAGCACCGCTTGGGTCTCGGCCCGCATCGCCTGCGCGTCGTTCTGCCTCTGTTCGGTCTTCGAGCGGCGGTCCCGGTGAGACTGCAGCTCCTCCTCGGTGGCCTCCAGGGTCTTGCGTGCCTCCGCAAGCTGGGCGTTCAGTTGCCGCAGCACGTCGGAGGCCGATTCGAGGCGGCGCCGCTCCTCGCCGAGACGGGCGATCTCGGTCGCGAGTGACGACCAGTCGATTTCCCGGAAATCGGCGTACTCGGCGAGCTTCGACACGGCGTCGAGCCGTTCGCGGACATCTCGCTGCTCGCCCTGCATCGCGCCGATTCGACCCCCGAGGTCGCCGAGGCGAGCCTCGAACCGGCGCGCGCCGGATTCGAGGGCGGCGATCTTGGCCGCGTTGGTCCAGCCGAGCACGTAGCGGCCGCGGTCGTCGATGCGGTGGCGGTCGTCCTTCTCGTGGCGCTCCCCCGGCGCCTTGATCTGCCCGGCCCGGGTGATCGCGCGCGCTTCGCGCCGAAACTGCTCGGCCGTCGCGCAGCACGCCACGTCGAAACGGCGGGCGAGCTCGTGCTCGAGCCACTCGTAGAACTCCGAGTCCGGCTTCACCGAGAGCTTCCGCACCAGAGAGTCGCGATGCAGCTCCGGCAATTCGCGCCGATTCGGCGCGCGGACCCGGAAGTAGACGAGCCGGGCCCCGAGGTGCTTCCCATCCACCCACCCGGCGACCTGCGCGTAGCACTCGTCGGGGACGAGCAGGGAGAGGCCGAAGCTGCGGAGGAGCCGTTCCGCCGCTCCCTCCCAGTCGCGCTCCTCCTCGCGTATCTGGAGGAGCTCGCCCGCGAACGGCATGCTCGCCTCGTCGAGGTCGAGCGCCCGGCAGAGCGCGGCCCGCAGGGCGATCTGGTCCGCCGGGATGTTGCTGCGGCGGGCCTTGAGGCTCTCGATCTCGGTGGTGAGGGCGTCGTGCTCCTGCTTCCCCTGCTGCAGGTCCACGCTGAGCCCGATCAGGTCGTTCTGAAGGCGTGCCTCGTGCGATCGAAGCGCCTCGGCCTGGTCCGCAAGGCGGGTGCGCTGGTCGAGAAAGGCCGCTTCGTCCGCCGGCGGGGTCTCGTCCACCCCGCGAACGAGCTCCGCGTAGCGTTCGGCCTTGCGTTCGCGCGCTACGCGTTCGCCTTCGAGCAGCCGGATCTCGTCCGCCAGGCGCTCGAGGCGGTCGCCGCCGTTCTCGGCGATGGCGCGGCGAAGATCCTCGACCTCGCGGCGCTCGCGGTCCCGGCGCTCCGTACCGCGCTCGATCTGTGCGCTCTGCCGGGACCACTCTTCGGCGAGCCTTGAGATGCGTGCATCGAGGAGGTCGCATTTCAGCGCCGCGAAGAACGGCCGGAGAGCTTCCCGGCAGTGGCGGAGCTCCTCGAGTTCGGCGCCGAGGGCGGCATGGCCCTCGCAATCGGCCGCGAGCGGGGTGAGCAGCTCGATCTGGCGCCGCGCGCGGAGCACCGCCTCGTGGGCGCGGCTGAGGTCGTCGAAATGCTCGATGAGGGCCGCGATCCGGGGCGCCACGTCAAACGGCTCCAGCATGTGGCCGCGCACGAAATCGGTGAGGTTGCCCACCGATTTCATGGAGACGGTCTGATGGAAGAGGTCGAGCGCCTGGTCGTTCTCGATCCCGAAGCGGCGCCGGAACCACGCGCCATAGGGCGGGAAGGTCCTCCAGATCTCCACCCCGGTCCCGCGCAGGCGCTTGCGCAACTGGTTGATGTCGGTTCCGAAGCGCGCAAACTCGCCGGCGATGGAGAGATCGCCTTCCGCGGCGGCGAAGAACCGGTCCGGCTGGCCCTGCGCGTCCGCGATCCAGAACACCTGGGCGAGGGTCACGGTCTGGTCGTAGCCCTCGTTCCGGAACACGCCCAGGATGACGGAGTAGTGGTTGTGGTCGCGGAGCGCGACGGGGCGGGCGGAGACGCTGAGATCGTTTCGTTCCGACTTGTAGTGGCCGAGGACGTAGGAACGCAGGGTTCGCTCGCGGCTCCCGGCCCCCGCCGCCCGGTTGTAGGCCGCCCGATGCGCCGGCACGAGGAGGGTGGTGACCGCGTCCACGAGGGTGGACTTGCCGGAGCCGATGTCCCCGGTGAGGAGGTGGTTGCGGCCATCGAGCGCCAGGGTCCAGACCCGCCCGTCGAACGTGCCCCAGTTGAAGACCTCCAGGCGGTGGAGGCGAAAGCCCGAGCGCGTCTCGTCCGCGACGAAGTCGAGGCGAAGCGGCTCGGCCTCAGTCTTCTTCACGGTCGGCGTCTGATCCTCCATCCGCTCCCTCTTCCTCGCTGCCGGCAAGCTCCGCCCGGTACGCGGCGAGCCTTGTGTCCAGCTCTGCGAGCCACTCGGCATCCACGAACGCCTTGAGGATACGCCGGACCTCGAACGCTGTCTGCCCTCCGCGCGTGGAGGCGCCGGCTTCGGCCTTCATGCGCCGCAGGAAGCCGAGGTCCACGATCCGGTTGAGGTGGGCGTCGATGCGCTCGATCACCCGCGCCTCGTTGGTGCTCTCGGGCAGGAACACCCGCACCATCTCCGCGATCTCGTCCCGCGAGAGCACGAGGCGCGTATCTCCTCCGCCCGCGTCGAACTCCGCGAGCTTCTTGCGCAGCAGGGCGAGGATCAGGCTGACGTGAAAGGAGAGCGGGCGGCGCGCGACAAGGCGCGGCGGTCGGCCCCCCGTCTCCGGCTCCTTGTCCGCGTCGGGACGGGAGCGCAGGAAGGCGTAGCCCTCGGCCTCGTCGAGCATCAGCTCCAGGCCCAGCACCGCCACGTAGTCCCGCACCCGGGCCTGCAATTCGAGAAGGGTGCTCCAGAGCGCGGGATCGCTCTCCCGATAAAGGACTCCTTTGAGCAGGGGGATGACCAGGGATGGGAGTGCATCGGCAGGGAGGGTGCCGGTGGGGAGCGCGTCGGGCGGAGAGGGAGTGCCGCCGGTGGGTGCATCGGCCATGGTCACCTCACGAAGATCACGCGCGGCACCCTCGCCCGGCGCAGGACCGGCGCATCGTCCGCGCCGGCGCCCCGCCAGGTGACGCTCTCCACCGCCGTCTCGTCCACCGTCGCCGCGAATCCGTCACCGGCAAGCTGAAGGTATGCCACGAGCTCGGCCAGCCCCTGCTCCAGGGGATGCAGCTCGCAGACCTCCTGCAACGTGACCTGGGAACGGTCCTGCAGGGCGCGCCGAACCTGTCGCTCGAGCTTCGACCGGTCGACCACCACTTGGGAGAAGAGGGCGGCGACATCGAGCTCGCCGTCCCCCGACTCGAGCTCGATGTCCGCGATGAGCGGCTTGACGGGCGGCCGGTACAGGGGCCGTTCCATCGGCAGGCGGATGTCGGCCGCGGTCCCGGCCTGGTGCATGAACGTGCCGGCGGGCGGGGTGTCGCGCAACGCGAGAGCCTTGGCCTCGATCCCGTGCAGGAGGTCCATGATGCGGCGGTTCTCGAGCCACGCCCGATCGTCGAGGAATCGCCGCAGTTGCTGCGAGAGAAGGGCCACCGTGCGCTGGGTATGCTCGCCCGCTTCCAGCCAGTCGTAATGCACGCGCCGGGTGCGGGCGTCCGGGCTCATCTCCGCGACGGGGGGGAGATCCAGCACCCGTTCGAGGAGCCGGGTCAGCTCTTCCTGCCGGGCGCTCGACATCAGGAAGTCCCAGAATGCGCGAAAGCTCCGCCCCTGATCGGAGTCCCCGATGGCGTCGCGCTCGGTCATGATGTCCTCGACCAGTTCTCCCTTGGAGCCTTCCCACAGCGTGATGCGCTCACGCATCCGCCGGTCCAGCGACCGGAAGTTCTGCTCCACCTCGCGAAAGTCGGCGAGAAGCTCCCGCGCCATCTGCATGAACTGCTGGAAGCGGTCCTTGAGCGCGGTATCGTCGAGCAGCGGGAGGTCGCCGGAGCGCGCGCGCTCGATCTCGGCATCGATCGCGTCCCTTCGCCGGCGAAGCTCCGCGGCCCGCGCCTGCGGGTCGGTCTCGGTGCCCTCGCACATCTGCCGGAGCAACTCGAACAGGGTGAGGAGGCGCGACTCGGTGCCGACGAAGCTCCGCTCGGTCAGCGACACGAGCCATGCGATGGCCTTCTCGGCGGCGGGGGTCAGGTCGAACTGGGGCTCGTCGGAATCGTGCCGGTAGAACTTGCGGAGCCACCCCCGCTCCGCACCCGCCCAGTCGTTCAGATAGTCGAGGGCGGCCCTCGGAAACGCCCCCGGCCCGAGGCGTTCGCGAAGCGCGAACAGCTCATCCTCGAGCGCTTCGGCGAGATCGCTCTCGGCGAGCACGCGCTGGTTGGGGGCGATGAACGCGCGATGAAGAAAGCTCGAGATGAGCGGAGCGTGGTCCGAGCGCAGCAGCCGCCACGCGGGATGGTGCTGGCGGAGATGGTCGAGGGTGTCGTAGTCGAATTCCATGGGGCGGAATCGGCCAGGATCATCCGTTCCGCCGCACTTCGTCCAGGTCACCGGTCCACCGCAGCTTGCCGCGCAGTCCCCGGATCTCCTCCTGCTCCTTGAGGCGGACGAGCGCCGCAAGGCCGAGCTCGACGACCTCACGCTTGGTCTTCGCCCCGGCGGCGCGCATCGCGCGCTCGAGAAGGCCATCGTCGATGACCATGCTGGTGCGCATTGGTGGGACTCCTCGATGAGTGCACATGGAACGGCGGAGATATACACCAGATTCGGAACGAAGGTGACGGCGCGAGGAGCGCACGTCCGGGATTGCGGTGGGGCAAGGCATGTGGTATACCACACACCACATTCCAGATCGTCGGCGTTCTGGTCCCCTAGTATCGGGCACCGGGACGACTGCACGAATCAAGGGAGCCTCTCCGCCCCATGCCGCCCGCCGCCGCCATCGAGCTTCGTCCGGTCGAGGAGTCCTTCGCCCTCAAGGACCGGATCTACCGTGAGCTTCGCAGCGCGATCCTTGATGTCGACGTGTACGGGGACCGGGGGGAGCACCGCCTCGACGAGCGCCAGCTCGCCGACCAGCTCGGGGTGAGCCGGACCCCGGTCCGGGAAGCTCTGCAGCGGCTAGAGCACGAAGGGCTCGTCGTTTCCCTGCCGCGCCGCGGCACCTTCGTCGCCCGCAAGACCAAGCAGGAGATCATCGAGACGATCACCGCGTGGGCGGCGCTCGAGAGCATGGCCGCGCGCCTCGCCACCCTGCACGGATCGGACGCGGAGATCCGGCGCCTCCGGGAGATGTTCGGCGAGTTCGCGGAGGGGCAGGTCCAGGCCCGGATCGACGAGTACTCCGAGACCAATGTCCGCTTCCACCAGGCGATCCTCCGGATGGGGAAGAGCCAGGTGCTCGATCGCCTCGCCGACAACCTGCTCCTGCACATGCGCTCCATCCGCAAGCACACGATCGGCGAGCGTGATCGCGCCGAGCGCTCGATCATCGACCACATGCACATCATCGAGGCCCTCGAGGCGCGCGACACCGATCGCGCCGAGCGCCTCGTCCGCCAGCACAGCCTCGACCTCGCCGCGCACGTCGAGGCGCACGTGGACTGGCTGGACTGAGCCTGCCTTTCGACTACGGACCGAACCCGAACCCCTGGATTCAGAAGAAGGAGAGCCCCCATGGCCGCAGCCGCCCCCGCAACCGCCACCGCCCCCGCGAAAGACACCGCCTCCGACACCCTCGTCGCCAAGGACCGGAGCGGCGACGTCGTATCGGGCGGGCACCTCGTCGCCCGCGCCCTCCGGGGCGAGGGGGTGGACACCATCTTCACCCTCTGCGGCGGCCACATCATCGACATCTACGACGGGTGCATCGACGAGGGGATCCGCATCGTCGACGTCCGCCACGAGCAGGTCGCGGCCCACGCGGCGGACGGCTACGCCCGCCAGACCGGGCGGCTCGGGTGCGTGGTGACGACGGCCGGGCCCGGGTTCACCAACGCGATGACCGGCATCGCGACCGCGTTCCGCTCCGAGAGCCCGGTGCTCCACATCGGCGGGCAGGGCGCCCTCAGCCAGCACAAGATGGGCTCGCTCCAGGACCTCCCCCACGTCGACATCGCGGCCCCCATCACCAAGTTCTCCGCGTCGGTGCCGTCGACTGAGCGCATCGCGGACATGGTGTCGATGGCGGCGCGCGAGTGCTTCGCGGGCGCCCCCGGGCCGAGCTACCTCGAGATCCCGCGCGATGTGCTCGACCGCGAGGTGGAGGCGAAGGCAGCGGTGATCCCCGAGCCCGGGCGCTACCGGGCGTCGCCGAAGTCGATCGGAGACCCGGCGGACATCGACCGCCTCGCCGACCTCCTCGTCAAGAGCGAGCGGCCGGCGATCCTGCTCGGGACCCAGGTGTGGACCTCGCGCGGGCACGAGGAGGCCCTGCGCCTCGTCCGCGAGCTCGACATCCCCGCCTACTTCAACGGCTCGGGGCGCGGACTTCTTCCGCCGGGCGACCCGCATTACTTCCACCGCACGCGCGGCGACGCCTTCAAGGAGGCGGACGTCATCGTCATCGTCGGCACCCCCTTCGACTTTCGCATGGGCTACGGCAAGCGGCTCCGGAACGACGCGGCGGTGGTGCAGATCGACCTCGACTATCGCACCGTCGGCAAGAACCGCGACGTGACCCTCGGCCTGGTGGGCGACCCGGGCGCCGTCCTCGGCGCAGTGGCGGACGCCGCGACCGCGAGCGGCGGGGCGGGCGGCAATCGCCGCAAGGCGTGGCTCGAGCAGCTCCGGGCCCTCGAGGTCGAGAAGACCGAGAAGCTGATGCCTCTCTTCCGCTCCGACAAGTCGCCGATCCACCCCTATCGGGTGGCGTGGGAGCTGAACGAGTTCCTCACCGAGGACACCGTCTACATCGGGGACGGCGGCGACGTCGTCACCATCAGCGCGCAGGCGGTGCAGCCGCGGAGCCCCGGCAACTGGATGGACCCGGGGGCGCTCGGGTCGCTCGGGGTCGGCACCGGGTTCGCGCTCGCGACCGGGCTCGCCCACCCCGACAAGGAGGTCCTCTGCTACTACGGCGACGGCTCGTTCGGCATGACCGCCTTCGACATGGAGACCGCGAACCGCTTCGGCGCCCCCTACATCGCGGTCATCGGCAACAACTCGGCGATGAACCAGATCCGCTACGGCCAGATCACCAAGTACGGCGAAGAGCGGGGCGGGGTCGGGAACCTCCTGGGCGACGTCCCGTTCTCGAAGTTCGCGGAGATGCTGGGCGGCCACGGCGAGGAGGTGCACGAGGCGGGCGAGATCGGCCCGGCCCTTCAGCGCGCGCGCGAGGCGGTGCAGGCGTCCGGAAAGTCGGCGGTGGTCAACATCTGGGTGGACCCGAAGGAGTACGCCCCGGGAACCCGCCGCCAGACCATGTACAAGTAGGGAGCGGCGGAGGACGGCGCAGCGACACGAGACGACGCGGCGCGGGCGGCACCGGCGCCGCCGGCGCCAACGGCCGCGCCGGGGATGCCGGCAACGACGGCGAGGCGACCGCCCGCACCCCTCCGACAGCGAGAGAGGACGAGACCATGAACCAGGCACTCTCGGGGATCCGGATCCTCGACATGACCCACGTGCAGGCAGGCCCGAGCTGCAGCCAGCTCATGGGCTTCCTCGGGGCGGACGTCATCAAGCTGGAGCCCCCGACCGGGGACGTGACCCGCGGGCAGCTCCGCGACGTCGAGGGCGCGGACAGCCTCTACTTCACCATGCTCAACTGCAACAAGCGCTCCATCACCGTGAACCTCAAGAACCCCGAGGGGAAGGAGGTCTTCACCGGGCTGCTCCGCGAGTGCGACGTGGTGATGGAGAACTTCGGTCCGGGGGTGCTCGAGCGCCTCGGCTTCGGCTGGGAGCGGGTGCACGAGATCAACCCGCGGATCGTGATGGCCTCGGTCAAGGGCTTCGGAAGCGAGGGGCCGTACGCGGACTACAAGGCGTACGAAAACGTCGCCCAGGCGATGGGGGGGTCGATGAGCACGACGGGCGAGCCGGAGGGGCCGCCGTTCGTGACCGGGGCCCAGATCGGCGACTCCGGGACGGGCGTGCACCTGATGGCCGGGATCCTCGCCGCGCTGATTCAGCGCGAACGCACGGGCCGCGGCCAGTTCGTCGAGTGCGCGATGATGGACTGCGTGATGAACCTCGCGCGCGTCAAGTTCCGCGACCACCAGCGGGTGCTGCGGGGGCCGCTCGCCGAGTACTCGCGCCAGGAGTTCGCGGACTTCACCCCGCGGGCCGGCAACGACTCGGGGGGCGGGCAGCTCGGGAACGCGATCCCCTGCAAGCCGGGCGGCCCGAACGACTGGATCTACGTGGTGGTCCAGGAGCACGTCTGGGGCGCGCTCGCGACCCGGGTGGGGGGCGAGGAATTCGCGACCGACCCCCGCTTTGCCGACATCGACGCGCGGCGCGCGAACCAGGGCGAGATGTGGCGCCGGCTCGGGGAGTTCGCGTCCGGCTACACCAAGTGGGAGATGCGGGACATCCTGAACGAGCTGAACGTGCCCTGCGGCCCGATCATGAGCACCGCGGACCTCGCCGACGACGAGCACGTGCGGCTCCGCGAGATGGCGGTCGACGTGCCGCATCCGGAGCGGGGCGAGTTTCTCAACGTCGGCTGTCCCATCAAGCTCTCGGACTCGCCGCCGGTGGTTCGGCGCTCGCCCCTGCTCGGCGAGCACACGGACGAGCTATTGAGCGAGATCCTCGGCTACGATCAGGGGCGGATCGACGAGGCGCGGGCGGCGGGGGCGTTCTCGCGGGCGCCGAGGCGGCCCGCGGCGGCCGCCGCCGACTAGGGCCGGCGAGCCCGCGCCCCGGTCTGACGCGGCACGAGGCACGGGGTTGACCCCCGGAGCGCGGGCTTCCAGCCCGCGGATGACCACGGCGTGACGGGCACGGCCCGACACGAGGACCGACAGGAACACGAAGCCATGCGAATCATCGTCAACGGACAACAGGCGTTCGGGCGCGCGGTGCTGGAAGCGCTCCTCGACCGCGGCGAGAACGTGGTGGGGGTCTACACCGCCCCGGACCGCGAGGGCCGGCCACCCGATCCCCTGAAGGCGTGCGCGGACGAGCGCGGGATCCCCGTGTTCCAGCCGAAGTCCTTCCGCCGCCCCGAGGTGTGGGAGGAGATGCGCGGGCTCGAGCCCGACCTCGGGGTGATGGCCTACGTGACCCTGTTCGTTCCCGAGGAGGCGCTCAACGTGCCGAAGCTCGGGACCATCCAGTACCACCCCTCGCTCCTTCCCATGCACAAGGGGCCGAGCTCCATCAACTGGCCCATCATCTTCGGCGCGGAGAAGACCGGGCTCAGCATCTTCTGGCCGGACAACGGCCTCGACACGGGGCCGATCCTCCTCCAGAAGGAGGTCGAGATCGGGCCGGACGACACCTTGGGCAGCATCTACTTCAACCACCTCTTTCCGATGGGGGTCGAGGCGATGCTGGAGGGTGTGGACCTCGTGCGCGACGGGAAGGCGCCCAAGGAGGCGCAGGACCCTGACGCCGGCACCTACGAGGGCTGGTGCCGGGCGGAGAACGCGGGTATCGACTGGACGAAGCCGGCGGCGGAGGTCTACAACCTCATCCGCGGCGCCAACCCGCAGCCCGGGGCGTGGGCCCTGCACGGCGGGAAGCGGCTCCAGATCTTCGACAGCCGGCGCGTGGACGCGGGCGGTGGTGACGGCGGCGGCGCGGGCGCTCCGGGTGAAGTTACCGTGGTGGACGGCGAGGGCTTCGTCGTCGCGGCGGGAGACGGGGGCGGCATCCGGGTCGAGCGGGTGCGCCCGGCGGGCGAAGGAAAGGTGGCGGCCGGCGAGTTCGCGGCGGCTGCGGGTCTCAAGGCGGGCGATCGGCTCGAATCGGCGGGAGCGGGCGAATGAGCGACAAGGGCGAAGTACGAAGCGACATCGAGATCGCGCGCGCGGCGCGTACCCTCCCGATCGGCGAGATCGGGGCGAAGCTCGACATTCCGAGCGAGCACCTTTTCCCCTACGGCCACGACAAGGCCAAGATCGGGTTCGACTACCTCGACTCGCTCGCCGACCGTCCGGACGGCAAGCTCATCCTCGTGACCGCGATCACCCCGACCCCGGCCGGGGAGGGCAAGACGACGACCACCGTGGGGCTGGGGGACGGTCTCAACCGCATCGGCAAGCGAACCGCGATTTGCCTCCGGGAGCCGAGCCTCGGCCCCTGCTTCGGGATCAAGGGCGGCGCGGCGGGGGGGGGCTACGCCCAGGTCGTGCCGATGGAGAGCATCAACCTCCACTTCACCGGCGACTTCCATGCCATCGGGGCCGCCCACAACCTGCTCTCCGCGATGGTGGACAACCACATCCACTGGGGGAACGCGCTCGGGATCGACGCGCGGCGCGCCACCTGGGGGCGGGTGGTGGACATGAACGACCGGGCGCTCCGGAACGTGTCCATCGCGCTCGGTGGGGTCGGGAACGGCTACCCGCGCCAGTCCGGCTTCGACATCACGGTGGCGTCGGAAGTCATGGCGATCTTCTGCCTCGCGGAGGGGCTCTCGGACCTCGAGCGCCGGCTCGGCAACATCGTGGTCGGGCAGACGAGGGAACGCGAGGCCCGCTACTCGCGCGAGCTCGAGGCGGACGGGGCGATGACCGTGCTCCTGAAGGACGCGTTCATGCCGAACCTCGTCCAGACCCTCGAGAACAACCCCGCGTTCATCCACGGCGGGCCGTTCGCGAACATCGCCCACGGCTGCAACTCGGTGATGGCGACGAGGGCGGGGCTCAAGCTCGCCGACTACGTGGTGACCGAGGCGGGCTTCGGGGCGGACCTCGGGGCCGAGAAGTTCTTCGACATCAAGTGCCGGAAGGCGGGCCTGCGGCCGGACGCAGCCGTGGTCGTCGCGACCATCCGCGCCCTCAAGATGCACGGCGGGGTGGCAATCGGCGACCTCGGCTCCGAAAACGTGGACGCCGTCCGCGCGGGGCTCGCGAACCTCGGGCGCCACCTCGACAACATCGCGCGTTTCGGGGTGCCGGCCGTCGTCGGCATCAACCGCTTCACCGCGGACACCGACGCCGAGCTCGACGCGGTGCGCGAGTACTGTGAAGCGCGGGACTCCGTCGCCATCGAGTGCACCCACTGGGCGAACGGCAGCGCCGGCACCGAGGCCCTCGCGCAGAAGATCGTCGAGGTGGCCGACAGCGGCGCGGCCGATTTCCGCCCCCTCTACCCGGACGACATGGGCCTCTGGGAGAAGATCGAAACCATCGCCAAGAACATCTACGGTGCGGCGGAAGTCACCGCTCCCGCCACCGTCAAGAACCAGATCGCGAAGTTCGAGGCGGACGGCTTCGGCCACTACCCCGTCTGCATGGCGAAGACCCAGTACAGCTTCTCGACCGACCCCAACGCCAAGGGCGCCCCCTCCGGCCACTCCATCCCCGTCCGCGAGGTGCGCCTCTCGTCCGGAGCCGAGTTCATCGTCGCCATCTGCGGCGACATGATGACCATGCCCGGCCTCCCCCGCGTCCCCGCCGCCAACAGCATCCGCCTCAACCCCGCCGGCGAAGTAGAGGGCTTGTTCTGACCACGACGGCAGGTCCCCGCGCTTCCTCGGTCGCGGAATCTGCCTTGTCCCCCCCGTCCTCCGTCCTCTGACATACAATGCCCGCGCCTGCGGGCTTCGGGGAGGAAGAGGCCGTGCTCAGATCGCTCGAAGTAAGGAACTTCACGGCTTTTCCGGAGGCCCGACTGGACTTCGCCAAGGGCCTCAACGTCATCATCGGCGAGAACGGGACGGGCAAGACGCACCTGCTCAAGCTCCCTTACTCCGTTATGGCAGTGAGCGCGGAGGAAGGCAAAAGATCGAATGGCCGACCACCTACCAAGTCATTGCTGCAGACTCGAATTGCCGAAAAGCTTGTTAACGTACTTCGACCGGAGAATCTGGGTCGTCTCGCACGTTGGCAGCGGGGCCGTAGCCGATGCGAGGTGAAGCTTGAGTTCAGTGAACGCGACACTTCCATCGGGTTTAGTTTTGTAACGCAGAATAGATCTGTCGCTGTCGATCAGGGGCCATCGGCGTGGCGCAGCCGCACCCCAGTGTACCTGCCCACTCGAGAGTTGCTGACCATCTATCCGGGATTTGTCTCGCTGTACGAGACCCACCACGTAGAATTCGAGGAGACGTGGCGCGACACTTGCCGGTTGCTCGGCGCGCCAGCGCTGAAGGGACCACGAGGCTCGAAAGTTGCCGGTTTGTTGGGACCACTGGAGGAACAAATCGGTGGGCGGATCGATCTCGGGCGGAATGGGCGCTTCTATCTTCGCCTGTTCAGCTCCGCCAGCATGGAAGTGCCCCTCGTCGCAGAGGGTTGGCGCAAGCTTGCCATGCTGGCGCGGCTGATCGCCACTGGCTCTCTGCTCGACAAAGGTTGCCTGTTCTGGGATGAGCCGGAATCGAACCTAAATCCGAAGCTGATTCGCGAAGTCGCCAAAGCAATTCTCAATATATCGGGAGCAGGCGTTCAGGTCTTTGTGGCAACGCATAGTCTCTTCCTCTTGAGGGAGTTCGAGGTCCTCCTCAGACGTGAATTCGACAATGTCGAACACCGTTATTTCGCATTGCGCCGGAGCGACAAGGGTGTGGAGGTGTCTCAAGCCGGTGATGTTGATGACGTAGATCCTTTGATCCTGCTGGACGAGGAATTGGAACAGTCGGATCGTTTCGTCGAAGAGTTCATATCGTGACTGAGATCGAAGAAGGCGATCTCAGATTTTCATTTTCCGATCACTGTGAAGTTGGAAAGTACGAGCAGTGGTCGTTTTATCGAAATCAGTTCCAGTCGGTTGCTGGTGGATCGAAGGCGGTCGATATCCTCTGTCTTTCCCGCGCCGCCGCTTGGCTGGTCGAAATAAAGGACTACCGACAGCACCGGCGGGAGAAAGTGATTGATCTCGGAGACGAGGTGGCAGCCAAAGTACGCGACACGCTTTCGGGGTTGGCTGCGGCAGTCGCAAACGCCAACGACAATAAAGAGCGGGCGCTTGCACGCCGGATGTTGGCAAAGCGCAGATGGCGAGTCGCATTGCACATCGAACAGCCACGGGTGAGATCGAAGCTTCGTCCACGGCCTTTCAACCCTGCTGACGTGGTATTGAAACTACGCAGTCAGTTGAAACCCGTTGATGCTCATCCCCTAGTTCTGGACCGGCAGGTCGCGCGTGACGACATACCATGGACCGTTCAATAGCGGAAGTAGTCGCGGATCACACCCATGAAAGTAGTTGGCCTCCAATCGTATACTACATCCCCGTAGCAACCAGCCAAACAACGCGTAGTCCGGGAGCCATGAGTCACCCTCAACACCCATCGTCGGGATCAATTCGAAATAAGTGACCTATATTTCGATTTAAAGGAGGCTTGGATATCCGAAGCAAGAACGATTCTGCGTGTTTCGGATAATCAGCCCATTCCAGTCCGCCCACCTCATAGGCGCTAATGTACTTGACTACTTCAAAACGTCGTTGTGGCTGTTTCTCGACGCCACGTGGAAACTCGACTGGAATACCCCGCCGAAGTGCACTGTAAATTTCTTCGAGCAGATTGGTTGCCTTTCCAACATACAGGAGATTGGCCAGGGAATCGTAGAATGCGTAGATGCCGGAACGGCTTTCATGCCCAGCTAGAGCTTGACGCAATTGCTGACGAATCTCTCTTTCTGGGGAAAACGGCGCGAATTCGACAATTATCTTGAACTCCGGAGCCACCGCACAGTGCATCACATATTCTAAAGTTCTCCGCTGCGGCTGGCGGATACCATTCCACCATTCTTTGACCTGCTGTCACTAGTGTCCCAACGTTGGACTGCCGTTCGGTTGTAACCATATGATAAGATTATTATTTTCTTCGTCTAGGAGCGTGCGCCGCAGGAACCGGTGAGATAATTGGCTGGCGGAAGAAGAGGGAGCGTGGTGGATGTCGACGACGTTTCGCCCCTATGAGCCGGATCAGATGCTGCTGCTGGCGCCGGACGTTCGCGCTTGGCTGCCCG
>JAJECB010000033.1 GCA_022822245.1 Gammaproteobacteria bacterium | reverse complement strand
GAACGACGGGGTGCCGCCCGAGCGCCAGAGCTTCCAGCGGGTCGCGGAGTGCCGCTACCACGGGCAGGGGTTCGAGCTGCGCGCCGAGATCCCGGAGGGCCGGCTCGGGGTCGGCGACGTCGGGCGCATCGTCGAGAGCTTCTACGCCCAGCACCGCCTCGACTACGGCTACGCCTTCGACGACACGGAGGTGGAGCTCATCACGGTGCGGGTCATCGGGACGGACAAGATCGAGCCGCTCCGCCTGCGGCCCCTGGAGCGGGCGAACGGCGCGTCCTACGAGTCGGCGCTCCTTTACTCGCGCCGGACCACGTTCGACGACGGCACGACCGCCGACACCCCCCGCTACGACCGGGGCCGGCTCAAGGCCGGGCACCGGGTGGCGGGGCCGGCGGTCCTCATCCAGCACAACTCGACGGTGCTCGTTCCCCCGGCGTACGCGGCGGAGGTGAGCGAGTACGGCAGCCTGCACGTGCGCCGGACCTGACGGGACGGGGGCGGCCCCGGCCGGAGGGCCAGTCGGCGAGCCAGCCGACCGGGCCCGCCAGCCGACTGGCCACCCAGACAGCCAGCCCGGCCAGCCGACCAGCGGACCGACCGGCGAGCCCGAGCAGGCGCCCACGGAGCGAAAAGGAGCGAATCATGGCCGACCGCGAACTCGACCCGATCACCCTCCAGGTCATCAGCGGCGCGCTCGACACCATCGCCGAGGAGATGGGGCACGTCCTGTACCGGATGTCGTTCTCGTCGATCATCCGCGAGTCGCAGGACCTCGGCGCCGGGCTCTTCGACACCGAGTACAACACCCTCTGCGAATCGGAATCGACCCCGCTCCACATCGGCTCGCTCCCCGGCTACCTCGAAGGCATCGAGAAGGTGGTGAAGGGGAACTGGGCGGACGGGGACGTCGTCATCCACAACCACCCCTACTACGGGTCGAGCCACTCCCCCGACATCGCGGTCGTCATCCCCATCTTCTACCGCGACAGGCTCGTCGGCTACTCGGCGAACACCGCCCACCACCTCGACATCGGGGCCGCGACCCCGGGGCTCATCATCGACATCCCGGACGTGTACGCGGAGGGGATGCTCTTCGCGGGGACCAAGCTCTACGAGGCGGGGCGGCGCAACGAGACGATGTGGAACTACATCCGCGACAACTCGCGGGCGTCGCGCCAGCTCCTCGACGACCTCGACGCCCAGATCGCGTCCGCCCGCCTCGGGGTGCGGCGCTTCATCGAGCTCATGGACCGCTTCGGCTACGACGACGTGATCGCGGCGACCCGCCAGCTCATGGACTATACGGAACGGGTCCTTCGCCAGCGGATCGCGGCCATCCCGGACGGCGAGTACCGGGCGGAGGGGTTCCTCGACGACGACGGGCGAAACCGCGACGTCCGCCTCCCCATCAAGGTGTGCGTGCGGATCAAGGGCGACGGCATCGAGGTGGACCTGACCGGCTCGGCCGACCAGGTGGAGACGGGGTTCAACGTGCCCTTCGAGGGGTCGACCAAGGTGGCGTGCTTCTGCGCGATCCGCTCCCTCCTCCTCGACGCGGAGACCTCCGAGATCAAGGTGCCGTCGAACCAGGGGTCGTTCCGGCCGATCGACGTCATCGCCCCCGAGGGCTCCATCTTCAACCCGCGCTTCCTGGCCGCCGCGGAGGCCCGCTTCTCCCAGATCAACCGGGTCATCGACTTGATCTACAAGGCCCTCAGCCCGGTGCTGCCGGACGAGATCATCGCGGGAAGCTCCGCGACCCTCTCGTTCGCGGCCTACTCGGGGGTGCGGCCGACGGGCGACTACTGGGTGTTCCTTGAGGTGAACGAGGGCTCGTACGGGGGTCGGCCCGCGTCGGACGGCCCGGACAGCATCGACAGCCTGATGGCGAACACCCGCAACAACCCGCTCGAGGACCTGGCGATGCACCTCCCGATGGTGTGCGATCGCTACGAGCTTCGGACCGACATCATGCCCGCCCCCGGTCGCTTCCGGGGCGGACTCGGGGTGGTCAAGAAGCAGCGGATGCTGGGCGACGGGTTCATCACCCACGAGGCGGACCGGCACGAGGACGTTCCGTGGGGCGTCTTCGGGGGCTGGGACGGCGCGGGCGGGCGGCTCGAGATCTACAACGACGCGCGGCCGGAGGACGGGCGGGACATGCCCGCGAAGTTCTCGGGGCTTCGGGTCGAGCCGGGCGACGTGATGGCCTTCTACGGCCCGAGCGGGGGCGGGTACGGCGACCCACTCGACCGGGCGGCGGAGAAGGTGCTGGAGGACGTGCTCGACGGGTTCTATACGGCCGAGGCGGCGCGCTCGACCTTCGGGGTGGTGGTGGACCTCGAGGCGGAGGTGGTCGACGAGGCCGCCACCGAGGCCGCGCGCCGCGAGCTACGGGCGCGGCCCCCGGAGGAGCGCGCCGGGGTGGCGGGGAAGGAGCTAGGGCCGGTCGCCGTGGACGGTGCGGAGGCGGCACGGAGCGCCGAGAGCCACACCCGCGTTCCGGCGCGGAGTGCCGAGGATCGCGCCCGCATTCCGGCGACCGCTCCCGCCGGCCACGACGGGCGCCCCGGCGCGGCCGCCCATTCCTCCGCCGACATCGGCCGGAGGGCCCGCGCCGCCGCCGCTTCCGCTTCCTCTCCGCGTGATGGCGGGAGGGCGGCGCCCTCCGCAACGCCGGATATGCCGCTCCCGCCGCCGCCCATCGTCGCAACCCCGCGGACGGCGGCGACGACGGCAAGCACGGGGAACGGCGCGGCCCGCCCGAACGGCGGCGCGGCGGCCGGCAACGGCACCGCCCGCTCCCTGAGCGCCCGCTACGGCGACGCCTGGAGCTTCGAGATCGTCGGCTACCACCTGGGCGACGACGAGGTGGAGGTGACCGGCCAGCTCCGCGCCAACGGCAGCTCCGTCCAGCGCACCGCCCGCGGCAACGGCCGGGACCTCACCCTCGGCGAGCAGCTCAAGCGAGCGAGCGACGCCTGCCTCCGCGACTGCGCCGCCGCCCTCGAACCCCGCCCCTGATCCGCACCCCTACGGACGGACGGAACGACAGACAGAACTAATATTGGCCGCCTCGTCGCGTCCGTCGCGCCGGGCCGATCGGATCTCCTCGTCGGACAGGATCGGACGGCCGCGCCGGCGTTCCAGGATCCGTCCGATGGCCTCGCGGCTGCGCTGCCCGCCGTGCCCGCTGAGCAAGGTCTCCACCCGCGCCATCCGCTCGCGAAGGTCGCCCACATCTCGTCCCCTCAGGCTGGCTACATCGCGCCGGATCTCGCCCACGTCGCTCCGCAGCCATGCGAACAATCCGAGCATCAGGATCGCAAGTCCACCGCCGACACCGAGAATTCCAATCAACTCCGGGCTCATTGCAGCCTTCCTTCGCTTGCCTCGATCGTAGCCCTCGTGTCCTGATTGTCCTCGCCCGCGACCCGCGGGTTCAACCTCCAGCGGCGACCGGCCCTGCACCTTTCTTGCGGCGCCGGGACTCCGTGCCTAGGATCGCAACTTGGTCAACAGCCGCGCTCGCGCGGTCAGTCATCTCAGAGGAGAACAGCATGAGCAGCAGCGCGGCGGCAGTAGCCGAAATGCCCGAGGTGGTGGAGCGGGCCGACGACTTCACCCTCGCGAAGAAGGACGAGGCGGTCTACGTCAAGGGGCGCCGGGACTGGATGAAGTACCGGGAGCTCGGCGTCACCGAGGCGAGTGGCGGGAAGATCCGCGCCCAGGTCACCTCGGCGTCGCAGGGCCTCTCGGAGCCGACCGGCTGGCACATCCACCTCTGCGAAGGCCAACTCGTCTACATGCTGAGCGGCTGGGTCGACCTCGAGTTCGCGGGCGGCAAGGTCGTGCGCATCGAGGAGGGCGACAGCATGTACATCCCGGGCAACACCCCCCACAACGAGATCGCGACCTCGGACGGGTTCGAGCTGGTCGAGGTCAGCGTGCCCGCCGACATGGGCACGGAGCCCTGCGACCCGCCGGGCGCCTAGACCCCCCCAAGCACCAGCGGCGCCGGCCTCCCCGGGCCGGCGTTCGCCTCCCCTCCCGGGCCACGGCGCCCGACCCGGACCGACGGACGGCCTCCGCCGCGCTCAGCCGGAGACCGGGTTGACGAGCGGCTCGCCGGCGCGCCAGCGGTCGAGGTTGTCCGCAAAGAGCTCTGCGAACCGGCGCGGCCAGCCGACGATGTTGTCCGAGGCGTGCGGGGTGAGGATGACGTTCGGCATCGTCCAGAGCGGGCTCTCGGCGGGGAGCGGTTCGGTCTCGAAGACGTCGAGGTAGGCTCCCCCGAGATGGCCGGAGCGAAGCGCGTCGACGAGCGCCGCCTCGTCGACGACCGCCCCCCGCGAGGTGTTGAGAAGGCACGTCCCCCGCTTCATGGCCGCGATCGCCTCCCGGGAGAGCAGCCCGCGGGTCGTCTCGTCGAGGCGCACGTGCAGCGACACGATGTCCGCTTGGGGCAGGAGCGAGGCGAGCGCGTCCGGGCCGTGCATTTCGTCCGCCGCCGGATGCGGGGCCGGCGTCGCCCGGGTCGCGAGCACCCGCATCCCGAGGGCCTTCGCGTTGCGCGCGACGCACTCTCCGATGTGGCCGAACCCGACGACGAGGAGGGTCCGCCCCCGGAGCGGGGTGAACGGGACCGGCCGCCACCGGCGCTTGCGCTGCTGCGCGGCGTAGTTCGGGAACCCGCAGGCGAGGGCGAGCATCGCGCCGGTGACGCTCTCCGCGAGGTACGGCGCGAGCACCCCGGCGCCGTTGGTCACGGTGATCCGATCGCGGTCCCAGGGCGCGAGATGGTCGAACCCCGATCCGCCCACCTGGATCCAGCGCACCGAGGGGTGCCGGGGGATCGGCGCATGCGCGGGGCCGGGAAACCCGGGATGCTTGACCGAGAAGACGACCTCGGGGTCGTGCGCCGCGAGCCCCTCGACGACCGCCTCGGCCGTCGCCGCGTAGACGAACCGCAGAACGGGAAATCGCGCGGCGAGGAGATCCCGGAAGTCGTCCGGCTCGTTGTGGGCAATCAGCACGGGACGCATCGCTTGCTCCCTCCGGGCTTCGTTCCGCGCGCACTCTTGACACATCGTGGGGGACGAAGCAACGCGGGCGTCTCTTCGACGGCCACGACCGTCCCGTGCGAGCATGCGCCGCGATCATGAGCGCATACGAAGACTACACGGCGGTCTCCGCGGACTACGACCGCACCCGGGTTCCCATCGGGGTCGAGATCATCCTCGGGTGCCTTGCCACCGCTGCCAGCGGCGACGCCAGCGGCGGCGGCGGCGCGCTCTCGTCCCTTCGCGTGCTCGACGCGGGGTGCGGGACGGGCAGCTACGCGGCCGCCCTCCGCCCCCACGTCGGCGCCATCGACGCGGTGGATCTCAACCGGTCGATGCTCGAAGTCGCGCGGGCGAAGCTCGACCGACCGCCGGGATGTCCGGTCACCCTCCACGAGGCGGGCATCGAGGCGCTCCCCTTCGAGGACGCGAGCTTCGACGCGGTGATGGTGAACCAAGTGCTCCACCACCTCCCCGACGCGCCTCACGACGGCCGGCCCCTCCTCCGGCGCGTGCTCGGCGAGCTTGCGCGGGTGCTCCGGCCGGGCGGGGCGGTAGTCGTCAACATCTGCTCCCACGAGCAGATCCGGCAGGGATGGTGGTACGCGGCCCTGGTCCCGGATGCGGCGGCGACGATGTGCGGGCGTCACGCGGACACCGGGGTCCTCGCCCGCCTCCTCGCCGATGCCGGTCTCGAACCGCGCGGGCGATTCGTGCCGAGCGACGCTCTCATGCGAGGCGACGCGTACTTCGACGGGCGGGGTCCCCTCGACCCCGCGTGGCGTCGCGGGGACTCCCTGTGGTCGGGCGTGTCGGAGGCGGAGCTCGCGCGGGCCCTCGAGACGGTCCGCGCGCACGACGCGGCGGGAACCCTCGACGCGCTCGTCGCCGAGCACGACCGCCGGCGGCCCATCATCGGGCAGACCGGGTTCCATTTCGCGGTCCGCGCACCCGGAGCGGACCGCGGCGCCTGACGGCCGCGCCGCGAGGCGCAACCCGACTTCGCACCAGGCTCGTGATGCGATCGCGGGAATTCGCCGCTGCCGGTATGACCGGGACCACCGGCCTCCTGGAAGCGCGGGCTTCCAGCCCGCGCAGAGCCGCACGAAGCCCCCGCCGCTCGCGGACTGGACCCGCGCTTCCGGGAGGCCGTGCTTGCGTGATGCCCGGGCGGCGGGCCGGGCAGGAGCGCGGGCCGGATCAGTCGGCGGCGGCGGGCGCGGACTCCGCCTCCGCCTCGGCCGGCTCGACGCGCGCCGCGCAGAGCTTGAAGCCCGGGATCTTGCCGAATGGGTCGAGCTCGGGGTTCGTGAGGACGTTGGCCGCCGCCTCCGCGAAGCAGAAGGGCACGAACACCATGCCCTCGGGGACCGCCGGATCGCGCCGGGTCGCGATCTCGATGGCACCCCGCCGGGTCGAGATCCGGATCGGCGCCCCCGCCGCGAGCCCGAGCCGGCCGAGGTCCGCGGGCGAGAGGCTCGCCACCGCCTCGGGTTCCAGGGCGTCGAGGATCCCCGCCCGCCGGGTGATCGCCCCCGTGTGCCAGTGCTCGAGCTGCCGGCCCGTCGTCAGCACCATGGGGTACTCGTCGTCCGGCTCCTCGACCGCGCGCACGATGAGCGCCGGCACGAGCTTCGCCCGCCCCGACTCGGTCGGGAACCCGTCGCCGAAGACGATGTCCTCGCCCGGCTGCTCCGGGCCGAGGCAGGGATACGTCACCCCGCTCTCGCGCTCGAGCCGCTCCCAGGTGATGTTGTCGAGCGACGGCATCACCTCCGTCATCTCCCGGAACACGTCGCGCGGGTGCTCGTAGCGCCAGTCGAGCCCGAGGCGGCGCCCGATCTCCTGCACGATCCACCAGTCCTGGCGCGCCTCGCCGGGGAGCGGGAGGGCGCGGCGCCCGAGCTGCACCTGCCGGTTCGTGTTGGTGACCGTGCCGTCCTTCTCCGGCCATGCCGACGCGGGCAGGATCACGTCGGCGTGGAACGCGGTCTCGGTGAGGAAGAGGTCCTGCACCACGAGGTGCTCGAGCTTCGCGAGTGCTTCGCGCGCGTGCTGCATGTCGGGGTCCGACATCGCGGGGTTCTCCCCCATGATGTACATGCCCTTGATCTCGTCGTCGAGGATCGCGTGCATGATCTCGACCACGGTGAGGCCGCGCTCGGGGTCGAGGGTGGTGCCCCAGGCGTCCTCGAAGCGGGCGCGGATGTCGGCCGCGTCGACTGCCTGGTAGTCCGGATAGACCATCGGGATGAGGCCGACGTCGGAGGCGCCCTGCACGTTGTTCTGCCCGCGGAGCGGGTGCAGCCCGGTCCCCGGGCGCCCCACGTGCCCGGTGATCGTGGCGAGGGCGATGAGACAGCGGGCGTTGTCCGTCCCGTGGGTGCTCTGCGAGATCCCCATCCCCCAGAAGATGATCGACCTCTCCGCCTTGGCGTAGGTGCGGGCCACGGTGCGGATGGTGTCGGGGTCGATGCCGCACACCGGGGCCATCGCCTCCGGAGTGAACGGCTCGATGTGACGGCGCAGGTTCTCGAAGCCCTCGGTCTGGGCCTCGACGTACTGCCGGTCGTGGAGCCCTTCGGTGACGATGACGTTGATGAGGGCGTTGAGGAGCGCGACGTCGGTGCCGGGCTGGAACTGGAGCATGTGGCGCGCGTGCCGGGCAAGGCCGTTCCGGCGCGGGTCCATGACGATGAGGGTCTTCGACTTCGCCGCCTGCTTGAAGAAGGTGGCCGCGACCGGGTGGTTCTCGGTCGGGTTCGCGCCGATGACGATGACGACGTCGGAGTCCGCGCACGCGGTGAACGGGGCGGTGACCGCGCCCGAGCCGATCCCCTCGAGGAGCGCCACCACCGACGACGCGTGGCAAAGGCGCGTGCAGTGGTCGACGTTGTTGGTTCCGAACCCGGTCCGGATCATCTTCTGGACGAGGTACGCCTCCTCGTTCGACCCCTTGGCGGAGCCGAACCCGGCAAGCGCCCCGCCCCCGTCCCGGTCCCGGATGCGCTTGAGGCCCGCGGCGGCCCGGTCGAGGGCCTCCTCCCAGCTCGCCTCGCGGAAGTGGGTCCAGGGGTTCGCGGGGTCGACGGCGGCGTCCGCGGACTTCGGCGCGTCGTCGCGGCGAACGAGGGGGCGGGTGAGCCGGTCCGGGTGCGCGACGTAGTCGAAGCCGAAGCGGCCCTTGACGCAGAGGCGCTGCTCGTTCGAAGGGCCGTTGCGCCCGGCGACGGCCGCGATCCGGTCGTCGTCGTCGATCCGGTACGTGATCTGGCACCCCACCCCGCAATAGGGGCATACGCTCTCGACCTCGCGGAGGGGGAGCTGTCGGTCCACTCCCGCATCGTCGACGAGCGACGCCTCCATGAGCGCCCCCGTCGGGCACGCCTGCACGCACTCGCCGCACGCGACGCAGGTGCTCTCCCCCATCGGGTCGTCAAAGTCGAAGACGATGCTCGACCCGTGCCCCCGGTACGCCATGCCGATGACGTCGTTCACCTGCACCTCGCGGCACGCCCGGACGCAGAGGTTGCACTGGATGCAGGCGTCGAGGGCGACCCGCATCGCGGGGTGGGAGGCGTCCGGGGCAGGGGCGGAGTCGCGTACCGGGAAGCGGCTCGCTTCGAGGCCGATCCGGTCCGTCCAGCCCCAGAAACGCGAGTCGTGCTCGTGGGCTACGTCGCGCGCGGGCTGGTCGGCGAGGAGGAGCTCGAACACCCCGCGGCGCGAGTGGCGGGCGCGCTCGGTGTCGGTCTGCACCTTCATGCCCGGCGTCGGCTGGCGGATGCAGGAGGCGGCGAGGACCCTTTCGCCCTCCACCTCCACCATGCAGGCGCGGCAGTTGCCGTCCGGACGGTAGCCGGGCTCGGCGGAGTGGCAGAGGTGCGGGATCGACACGCCTTCGCGGGCGGCGACCTGCCAGATGGTCTCCCCGGGCGCCGCCGCGACCTCGCGGCCGTCCAGACTGAAGGCGACTGCCTCGCTCATGGTGCCTGCTCCCTTCCCTTCGCCCTGCCCGCGCGGCTCCCGCGCCCCCCGCACGGCGGACCGAACCGCAGCGTCGGAGTCCAACCCGCCACAGATTAGCGAGTCCGGCGGGACATGGAAAGATTCGATTCCCGCCCTTGAAGCATCGAACGGGCCGACCGGGCAGAGCCGCCGCCACGACCGTGGCTGCGGAACGCGATCCACGCACCCGAGGCGACGATGAGCGCGGCGCCCGCCCAGGTCGCGGCGTCGGGGAGGTCGCCGAAGAGCACGTAGCCGAAGAGGACCGCGGTCACGAGCTCGAAGTAGCCGATGGGGGAAACGGTCGACACCGGGGCGCGCTTCAGGGCCTGGATGATGCACAGGTGTGCGAGCGCCCCGACGAGCCCGAGCCCCGCGAACGCGGCGAGGTCGCCGAGGGAGTCGGGCATCCGCGCGAACCACGGAAACAGGAGCGAGGTGACGAGTGCGCCCGCGGCGGCGGTGTAGACGATGAGGGTCTCCGGCGAATCGACGGGGGCGAGCTGCCGGGTCCAGATCTGGTAGACCGCATAGTACGAGGCCGACACCAGGACGAGCAGCGCCCAGGGGTCGAAGAAGTTGCTCCCGGGCCGGATGATGACGAGCGCCCCGGCAAAGCCGACCGCGACGGCCAGCCAGCGCCGCAGTCCGACCCGTTCCCGGAGGAGCGGGACGGCGAGGGCGGTGACGATGATCGGCGCGGTGAACATCACCGCGGAGGCGGTCGCGAGGTCGACGAACGGAAGGGCGGTGATGAAGCACACGTTCGCGACGAAGAAGATGAGCGAGCGCACGGCCTGCGCCGTCGGGCGCGCGGTGCGAAGGAGCCGGCTCCCGCGCCGCGGCCAGAAGAACAGCATCATCCAGATGAAGTGGCCGAGGAAGCGCGCCCACACCACCTGCCACACCGGATAGTCGCTCGCGAGGTACTTCGCGAGGGCGTTCATCGCAGGGATGAGGCTTGCGCCGAGCACCATGAAGGCGACGGCGACGAGCGGCTCCCGTCCGGCAGGGATGATCATTGCGGGGCGAGCGCTCGCGGCAGCCTCGGGCGGCGGCAGTCTACGGCATCGCAAAAATCGGGTCGGGGCGCGCTATCTTGTGCCGTGTGTCGGTCGTGCAGGAGAGAGAGCGCTTGGAGAAGATTCGCCTCGGACTCATCGGCGACAACATCGCCGCCTCGCAGGCCCCGCGGCTGCATGCGATCGCGGGCCGGATGCGCGGCGTCGAGGTCACCTACGACCTGCTCGTCCCGGCCGAGCTCGGCGTCGGGTTCGACGCGCTGTTCGAGCGGTGCGCGGCGGAGGACTACCACGGGATCAACATCACCTACTCCTACAAGGAGCGGGCGGCGGCGCGGGTCGAGATCGACGAGCCGTTGATCCGCATGATCGGCGCGGTCAACACGATCCTCTTCGAACCGGCCGGACCACGCGGGTTCAACACCGACCACTCCGGCTTCATCGCGGCCTGGCGGGCCCGGTTCGAGCCGGCGCGGCCGGGCGTCGTCTGCCAGGCAGGCGCCGGCGGGGTCGGGAGGGCGGTGGCCTTCGGGCTCGCGGAGCTCGGGGCGGCGGCCATCCGGCTCTTCGACCTCGACCGCACGCGAGCGGAGGGCCTCGCGGCGGCCCTTCGCGATGCCCGACCCGAAACGGAGGTGACCACACCCGAAAGCCTCGAAGACGCCGCGAGCGGCGCGCACGGCATCGTCAACTGCTCTCCGGTCGGCATGGTCGGCCACGACGGAACCCCGGTCCCGCGCGGCCTCATGCGCGGCGCCGCCTGGGCCTTCGACGCGGTCTACACCCCCGTCGACACCCGCTTCCTCGCCGACGCGGCGGCGACCGGACTCGACACTCTGAGCGGCTACGAGCTCTTCTTCGAGCAGGGCCAGGACTGCATCGAGATCTTCCTCGGGGGGAGGGTCGACCGAGCCCGCCTCCGCCAGGCCCTCGCCGACCCCGCCTGAGTCCCCTCCGCATCCCGACCGACACCCGGGGTCGGCTCGAAGAGGCTCCTCAAGACCTCTCTCCCTTCCGGCAGGTGCTGAATGCCGCCCATGACGAACTCCGCGGCGGCGGCGGAACAAGCCGGGGTCTCGAAGGCGGAAGTGTTCCCGATTTCATCGTGGAACATTGTCCGGCGGCCCGCGACCGCGGGCGGCACGAACCCGGAGAACGCGAGACGGATCACACCGTTGGTCATATCCTTCAGCCGTAAAGTAACATCTTCAACCACCGCCAGCTCATCGTCGGCAAGGAGCGGAAAGATGCACAAGGCAATTGCCGAGGAACGCGCCGCGACCGAGCGCGCGATCGCGGGCATTGTCGGAGACGACGACGCGCGCCGGCTGGTCGAGCTCGGAGAGAGCCTGCGCATCGTGGAGGTCCGCCCCGAGAAGCCCGCCACTGCAATCGAGCGCGCCCTGGCCCTCATGGAGACCCGCGAAGGACGAGCCACCCTCGCAACCCGCACGTGGGACACCGTGTGAACCTGGACGCAAGCCGCGCAACCGCGGACACCGAGCTGCTCGGCGATCCGACGTGCCGGCGATTCCTCATGTGCCTTTGGCGCCGTGCGGGCGCAACCCTCACCGTGACCCCTACCGTTGCCGACGAGCTGGTCGGCAACGTCCGGCAGTCCGAACGCCGCCACTGGGAGCGAACGCTGCGCTACGACGCCGAACACGGCAACCGGACGTACGACGACGCGACCTACCACGCGATCATCGACTCCGCTCGGGCCGCCGCCGGGGCGTGGATCGAGACCGAGCTCGCCGGCCGCGGCGCCGGGGGGCTCGTCGGCGCACGGGCCGACATGCACGCGAGCGCACGTGCGCAGGCACTCGCGGCCGAGATCCCGCGCGAGTGCTTCCGCCGGCCCGAAGGGCAAAGCCAATACGCGGACCGGCTCATCATCGCCGAAGCGGTAGTGCTCGGATACACGCTGCTTGCGAGCGAGAATCTCGGAACCATCAAGCACGAGCGGACCAACGCCTGGCTCCTGAGCGAACGGCAGACCGACACCAGCCTCATCGTCACCATCGCGGATGCCGCGAAAGCGCTCGACACGGCGAGGAGCGCCGAAGACATCGCGTTCGACGCGGTTCTCGGGGCGGCGCTCCCCGACGAGGACCGCGGCATCGAACGGGACCTGCGTGCCGTGACGGCGTTCATCGGTCGCCTGGCGCGCGGACACGCTCAAAGGTGCGCAACGTGGGCGCACGACGCACTCGAGACGCTCGAGGACCCGGCGACGCGGTTCGCGACCGCGCGCGGAGAGCTTCCGCACCAAGCCCGGGCCACCGAAGTGCGCCGCGTGACCGAGACCCGCGCAGCCGCCCGTCGAGCCGGCTACATCGGGCTCGACCAGTAGCGTACCCGCCCCCAAGACCGCACGCACGACGGGCCGTGGTGTAGGGTGCGGGGATGGACCGGCGGAAGCTGCCCATCGGCATCCAGACCTTCGGCAAGTTGCGCGAGGACGGGTGCTACTACGTCGACAAGACGGGGTACATCCGGTTCAAGGTGGTGGAGCTCGCGGGCGAAGGAGCCGCGATGGCGCAGTTGCGAAGCCGCGGCTACGCCGACAAGTACCGCCACCTCGGCCGGTCGGTCCACCTCGTCACAGTGGAGTTCAGCAAGGAGATGCGCAACGTGGTCGCCTTCGAGACGGCGCGAGCATAGCCGCAATATCCCACCGATTCTCATCTCGTCGAGCGGACATCGGATATCGCCGGTGGACAGGAGACGGAAGACCGCGTTCACATATGACTTGGGACTTGTACCCATGACTTGGCAGACGTGCGCGGGTCGCACGGTGTCGGATTCCGCCGCGCCAATCCGACCTGCCAGGGGGCCGCTGGCCGGTTGTCGGTGGGCAGGTCGGGTTGGCCGAAGGCGTAACCCGACGCCGCACCGATGCGGCCCCCGGCCGGCACCGGCCGCGAGGCGACGAGGATTCAGATCAGGCTTTCCAGCCGGGTGTTCACGATGAGCTCGGGAAGGCTTGCCTGGTTGGGAAGGGTCAGGATCATGGCGACGATGCCCGCCACGGTTTCGGGCGTCAGCCGGTCCCCTTTCGGCGTCACCCCGGGAAGCCCGGCGACGAGCTCGGTGTCGATGGCCCCGGGACAGAGCGCGGTGGCCCGCACGCCGTCGTCCCAGCCGGCGAATCGCGCGGCCTGGGTCATCGCCAGCAGCGCGTGCTTCGTCATCGCGTAGCCGATGGAGGTGCCCGGGCGGTAGCGTCTCGCGTCGGTCGACGCGATGTTGACGATCCGGCCGGTGCCGGCCTTGCGCAGGTGCGGCAGCGCCGCACGGATCAGCCGGAAGGGAGCCTTCACGTTCACCGCCCACATCGCGTCCAGGTCGGCCTCGCTCCCCTCGTCGAAGTCGACCATGCGCAGGATCCCGGCGTTGTTCACGAGGGCGTCGATCCGGCCCATGCGATTCACGGTCGCCGTGACCCACGCATCGGCCGTGGCGGGCAGGTCCGCGTCGAAGTGGGCCGCCGTCAGACGGCCCGCGGGCGCGCCGAACCTGGCTTCCTGCCCCAGGTCCCTGAGCCCGAGCGAGACCGCCCAGCCATCGTCGAGAAGCCGTTCGGCGATGGCGGCGCCGAGTCCTCGGCCCCCGCCCGAGACCATGGCGACTCGCGCCATCAGGATCGCCCCTCCCCGGTGCCGTCGAGGTCCGGCATCGCCCGCCGCCTCACGCGGCTTCCGCCTGCCGCGCGAGCAATCGATCAAGACCCTCCTCGAGCCCACGAAGCGCCTCTCCCTCGAGCGGCCGGAGGGGCGGGCGCGGGCGCCCTCCTCCCGTGAGATCCAGCCGGTCCATCGCCGCCTTGGTCGCCGGATAGAGCGAGCGGCCCCCCGTCGTGAACAGCTCGGTGAGAGCGAGCCCGGTCCGTTGCAGCGACCAGGCCTCGCGCATCCGACCGGCCCGGGTGGCGTGCCAGAGGTCCAGGCAACCCGGAGCCCAGACGTTGGGGAAGCAGTCGATGAGTCCGTCGGCTCCCGCGAGGGTGGCGGCCACCCCGAAGACCGAGGACGGCCCGCAGAAGACCCGGATCCGGTCGCCCACGCGGAGCAGGGTGTCGTGGAAGTTCGCCCAGTCGCCGCTGCTTTCCTTGATGGCGACGACCCGATCGAGATCGGCGAGGCGGTCGGCGAGCTCCGGCCGGATCGGGTTCCCGGCGTTGCCGGGGATGTTGTAGAGCACGAGCGGCAGCGCCGACTGCGCATCGACGGCCTCGAAGTGCCGGGTGAGCTCGCTGTCGCTCAAGCGCACGAAATACGGGGGCAGGACCAGGGCCCCGTCCGCACCGGCCTCCTTCGCGGCGTGGATCTGATCGACGACCTCGCCTTCGCGGATCGCGCCGGTCCCGACGATGACCGGACCGCGCCCCCGGCTGGCGGCCACCGCGGTCCGCGCGAGCCGCGCGCGCTCGGAGAGCGTCAACGCCCAGAACTCGCCGGTGCAGCCGGCCACCACCATCCCCGTGGCGCCGGCCTCGAAGAGGCGGTCGACATTCGAGGCGAACGCCTCCTCGTCGATCGTGAAGTCGTCGCGAAACGGTGTCGTGAGCGCAGGCATCGGGCCTGACCAGTCGACCGATGTTCGGTTCATGTCGCCTCCTCGGTTCTGCGCGCGAGGTGTGCGTTCCCGTCCGGGCGGCCGTCTCCGTCGGCGCGGCGCGGCACGGCGCGGGCTCAGGCCCCGGGCGTCCCGAAACGCGCCGGGCTGAATGGCGCCGGATCCGCGGGCGGCGGGCGGCCCAGCACCAGGGCGCAGGCCATTTTCGCGATAAGGGGCCCGAGCGTGAAGCCGGCGTCCGCGGGAACCGCCATCGTCACCCGGGGCGCGCCCGGGAGGCGGCCGATGACCGAGGTGCCGTCGACGGTCGTGTTCATCCCCGCCCAGCTTCGAAGGAGCCGCAACGATCGGAGCGCCGGCACGAGGCGCGCGGCAAGACCCACGTTGCCGAGAAGGGAGCGGGCATGGACCCCGGGCACCCGGTCCGGACCCCGGTCCTCGGCCGGCCAGCCGCCGCCGATGACGATCTGACCGGTCCGGACCTGCTTGAGGGTAAGCGAACGCTCGGCGTGCTGGACGAGATGGGCGATCCGCTCACCGCAGGCCTCCGTGATGTTCATGTGCAGGGGCTCAGGCACAGTCGGAACGGGCGTCCCGAGGCTTCGCGCGATCGGTCCCGAGCCCCAGGCCGCGGCGACGATCGCCTCTCCGGCGCGGTAAGCGCTTCGTTCGCCGGCGGCCTCGATCCCCGCGTTTCCGACCTCGATTCCCCGGATCCGGTCGGTCTCCCGCCTGACCCCGAGCCGCCCGAGCTCCGCGATCATGCGGGAGACGGCGAGGAGGGGGTTGATCATTCCCTCGTCGCGGCAGAGCTCGGCCCCGTGGATGCCCGGGGCGACCCAGGGCGCCGCGCGCTCGAGCGCGGCCCGGTCGAGGATCTCGACATCGAGCCCCCGGCGCCGCTCGCGTTCCGCCTTGCGCTCAAGGAAGGCAAGCTGCGCCTCGTCATCGGCCAGCATGAGCCCGCCCTTGCGCACGAAGTCGAACGGGCCGATCTCGCGTTCCAGGCTCTCCCAGTGTTCCACGGCCTTCCGGAAGAACGGAAGCGCGGCCTCGACCCTGGGCACCTGCTCGGGATAGAGCCGCATGAAGCGGCTCTGAAGCTGCACGTGCAGGCTCCCCGCATTGGCCGTCGAGCCGGCATTGCGCCCGGCGTCGACGAGGGTCACGCGCGCTCCCGCCTCGGCGAGCTCGCGGGCGGCGGCCAGTCCGATGATGCCCCCGCCGATAACGAGCACGTCAGTCGGCGCCATCGAGCGCCTCCCAAGTGGAGAGGATGGTGGCGATCCGGACCGGCTTGATGGGGACCCGCGGCGCGAAATGGCTCTCGTCGGACGGG
>JAJECB010000436.1 GCA_022822245.1 Gammaproteobacteria bacterium | reverse complement strand
GGCATCACCCAGCACATCGGCGCCTACCACGTCGAGACCGGGCGCGGGGCAGTGACCTTTCTCGACACCCCCGGCCACGCCGCCTTCACCGCGATGCGGGCGCGTGGGTCGCGGGTGACCGACATCGTGATCCTGGTCGTGGCGGCGGACGACGGGGTGATGCCGCAGACCGACGAGGCGATTCAGCATTCGAAGGCGGCGGGAGTTCCGATCGTGGTCGCGGTCAACAAGATCGACCGCGAGGACGCGCATCCGGAGCGGGTGATGCAGGAGCTCGCCGGAAAGGACCTCGTCCCCGAGGCGTGGGGCGGAGATACCATCTTCGTCAACGTCTCCGCCCTCACCGGCGAGCACATCGACGAGCTGCTCGACGCGATCCTCCTCCAGGCCGAGCTGCTCGAGCTCCGGGCGCCGGTGGACGGCCCCGCCCGCGGAACGGTCATCGAGTCGAGGCTCGATCGGGGCCGGGGTCCGGTGGCTACCGTGCTCGTCCAGGGGGGCACTCTGCGGCGCGGCGACATCCTCCTCGCCGGCAGCGAGTTCGGAAAGGTCCGGGGGCTCGTCGACGAACGCGGCCGCGAGGTCGAACGGGCCGGGCCCTCCCTTCCAGTCGAGATCCTCGGCCTCTCCGCGCCTCCGGAAGCAGGCGACGAGGCGGTGGTGGTCCCGAGCGAACGCAAGGCTCGCGAGATCGCGTCGCTCCGCCACACCCGCACCCGCGAGCAGCGCATCGCGCGGCAGCAGGCCGCGAAGCTCGAGAACGTCTTCAACCAGATGGGTAGGGACGAGGCGCAGGCCCTCAACGTCGTGCTCAAGGCCGATGTCCAAGGCTCGGCGGAGGCCCTTTCCGACGCGCTCCTCAAGCTGTCGACGGACGAGGTCCGGGTCAACATGGTCTCGGCCGGGATCGGCGGGATCCGCGAGACCGACGTCAACCTCGCCCTCGCATCCGGGGCGATCATCATCGGTTTCAACACCCGGGCCGACACGGCGGCGCGCCGGCTGATCGATCGCGAGGGGATCGCAATCCGCTACTTCAGCGTGATCTACGACGTGCTCGACATGGTCAGGAACGCCTTGAGCGGGATGCTTGCGCCCGAGGTCCGGGAGGAGATCGTGGGGCTCGCGGAGGTGCGGGAAGTGTTCCGCGTCCGGCGGTTCGGGGCCATCGCGGGCTGCCTGGTCGTCGAGGGCGCGGTGCGTCGGAGCCTTCCGATCCGCGTGCTTCGCGACGAGGTCGTCATCTTCGAGGGCGAGCTCGAATCACTGCGCCGCTTCAAGGAGGACGTGGCGGAGGTCGTCTCCGGCACCGAGTGCGGCATCGGCGTGCGCAGCTACGACGACGTACGCGAGGGCGACAAGATCGAGGTGTTCAGACGGGTCGAGATGGAGCGCTCCGTCTGATGCCGCGAGAGTTCGATCGGGCCGCCCGGATCGAACGCCAGATCCGCCGGGACCTTGCCGGGCTGCTGCAGTGGGAGAGCGCCGATCCCCGCTTCGCCTCGGTGACCGTATCGGACGTCGAGGTCGCGCGGGACCTCACCCTGGCGCGGGTACACGTGCAGATGTCCCCGGGAGAGAACCACGAGGAGACGCTGCTTGCGTTGCGCCGCGCGGCCCGGTATCTCCGCACGCGGCTCGCCGCCCGGCTCCGGATCCGCAGCGTCCCCGAGCTTCGTTTCGAGCACGATCGGTCGCCCGAGACCGCCGCACGCATCGAGCAGCTTCTCGCCGGTCAGGAGCCGGAGGGCCCGGATGGGCCGTAGCAGGCGCGGCGGCCGCGACGTGCACGGAGTGGTGCTTCTCGACAAGCCCCGGGAACTCGGCTCCAACCAGGTGCTCCAGATGGTCAAGCGCCTCTTCGGGGCGCGCAAGGCCGGCCACACCGGGAGCCTCGATCGGCTGGCGTCCGGCCTCCTTCCCATCTGTCTCGGAGAAGCCACGAAGCTCTCCGGCTTCCTGCTGAACGCCGACAAGCGCTATCGGGCCGGCATCCGGCTCGGGGTGCGGACCGCGACCGGAGATGCGGAAGGGGCGGTGGTGGACCGGCGCCCGGTTCCCCCTCTCTCGGACCGGGCGGTCGAGGCCGCGCTCGAGCGCTTTCGTGGCCCGATCGAGCAGATCCCCCCGATGCACTCCGCCCTCAAGCACCAGGGGCAGCGGCTCTACAAGCTCGCCCACCAGGGCATCACGGTGGAACGCGAGCCCCGCGAGGTCGTGATCCACCGGCTCGTGTGTCGGCACTGGGACCAGGAGCGGATCGATCTCGACATCGACTGCTCGAAGGGAACGTACGTCCGGACCCTGAGCGAAGACATCGGAGAGGCGCTCGGGACCACCGCGCACGTCGACGAGCTGCGGCGGGTGGGAAGCGGGCCGTTCGGGGAGGGGGAGATGGTCCCCCTCGAGACCTTGCAGGAGGCCGCGAAGGCCGGGTCGCTCGACCGGTTCCTGACCCCGATGGAAGCGGTGCTCTCCGACTGGCCGGCCGTCTCGCTCTCCCGCGACACGGCATGGTACCTGCGCCGGGGCCAGCCCGTGCGCGTGCCGCGCGCCCCGACCGCCGGCTGGGTGCGCCTGCGGGCCGAGGACGACCGGTTCATGGGGGTCGGAGAGGTGCTCGACGACGGGCGCATCGCTCCGCGCCGCCTGATCGGGGGGTGATGGTGGCCGGTGACGCGGAGATGGGGGGCCACCGCCAGCCAGCGTTTTCCAATCCAGAAATGAGCCTGAACGAAGAGTGAGAAACAGGGGCTGGGGGAGCGATATCGGGGTGGTTGTGGGAGTGGTCATGATGGGTTGGAGACGGCGGCGAGGTCAAGCGGAGTCGAGCGCGCCGCATTGGT
>JAJECB010000018.1 GCA_022822245.1 Gammaproteobacteria bacterium | reverse complement strand
TTCTGGGTGCAGCCGCTCAGCGTTCGCGGGGTGCTGCCGGTGCTCGGGGGCTCGCCCGCGGTATGGAACACCGCGATGGTGTTCTTCCAGGCGGCGCTGCTCGGTGGCTATGCGCTTGCCCATCTGCTCGCCCGCCGCGCGACGCCCGCCGGGCAGCTCCTCGTGCTCGGGGTGCTGTGGGCCGGGGTCGCCCTCGCCGCGCCGGTCGGCGATCTTCGGCTCTTCGGCGAGACGCCGTCGGCCGGGCTGCCGCCCGCGCTGTGGCTGCTCGGGACGCTCGCGGGCGCCCTCGGGCTTGCTTTCGTCGCCGTCTCGTCGCTGACGCCACTGGTGCAGAGCTGGCTCGCGCGGGCGGGGACGGGGGCCGCGTCCGCCGACCCCTACTTTCTCTACGCGGCCTCGAACGCGGGCTCCGCCGGGGCGCTGGTGGCGTTCCCGTTCCTCCTCGAGCCCTTCCTGGGGCTGGAACGGCAGGCGTGGCTGTGGAGCGCCGCGGCGCTCGCGCTCGCACCCTTCCTCTTCGTCCTGTGGCGAGCAGCCGGAGCGGGAGATGCCGCCGCTTCAGGAGCCGCCATCGCTTCGGCCGGGGACACTGCGGCCGGTGCTACCGCGGCGGCGCCGGCCGGGGCTGGCGCGGCGGCGCCGATTGGGGACGGTGGCGCTTCAGCCGGGAACGTGGCGGTGGCGCCGCGACCCGGGGTCGCCGCGGGACCGACGGCGGCGCCCGCACATCCGATGCGCATCCTCGCCCTGTCCGCGATCCCGAGCGCGCTCCTGCTCGCGGTCACCCGCTACCTGACCACGGACGTGGCCGCGGTCCCGCTGCTGTGGATCGTGCCGCTCGCGCTCTACCTCGGGACCTTCGTGCACGCCTTCGCGCGTCGGACCCTGATGCCGCAGCGGCTCGTGGCGCACCTGCTGGCCCCGGCCCTCATCGCGCTGGTGGTGCTGTACCTCGCCAACCGCACCGTGCTCGCGCTCGGCCTGGCCCATCTCCTGGTCTTCGTCCTGGCCGCGCTCTACTGCCACGGGGCGCTGGCCCGGCTCCGGCCGCCGGCGGCCGACCTGACCCGCTTCTACCTCCTGGTCTCCACCGGCGGGCTCGTGGGCGGGATGCTCGTCGCGCTCGTGGCGCCGGTCGTCTTCACCGACGTCTACGAGTACCCGATCGTCCTCGCACTCGTCGCCGCGCTCCTCCCGGCGAGGCGGGTGCGCCTTCGCCGCGGTCATTACATCGCGGTGGCGGTGGCGCTGACGGTCGTCGTGGCCGGCCTCACCACGGTGCTCGACGGGGCCCGCGGTGACGGCAACGATTTGTCGCCCCTCTTTTTCGGCGCGTGCTTGGTGCTGGTGGCGCTCGCCGCGCCGGCCCTGCTCATCCTGCGGGCGCGGCCCGCCCTGCTCGCGGGGGCGTTGCTTGGCGTGTTCCTCGTGCCGTCGCTGGTCGCGCGCCACGGCGGCGACGCGCTCGTCGCCCAGGAGCGCACCTTCTTCGGGGTGTACCGCATCGTGGAGTCCGAGGGGCTGCGCTCCTTCTACCACGGCACCACCCTGCACGGGGCGGAACGCCGCCACGCTGACGGGGCCGTCGACAGCCGCATCACCTACTACGGTGCGGGGACTCCGTACGCCGAACTGCTGGCGAGCCTCGGGCGCCGCCCGGACCCGCTCGTGCTGGGCATCGCGGGGCTCGGCACCGGCTCGCTCGCCTGCTTCGCCCGCGAAGGCGACGAGGTACGCATCTACGAGATCGACCCCGCCGTGGTGCGTCTCGCGCGCGAGCACTTCGCCGCACTTCAGAGCTGCGCGCCGGATGCGTTCATCGGGGTGGGCGACGCGCGGCTGCTGCTCGCGCGCGAGGAGGCCACGTTCGACTTCCTGGCCCTCGACGCCTTCACCTCCGATGCGATCCCGGTCCACCTCCTCACTCTGGAGGCGTTCCGGAGCTACCTCCAGGTGCTCGCCCCGGAGGGGGTTCTCGCGGTGCACATCTCGAACCGGCACATCGACCTGGAGCCTGTGGTCGCGGCGATCGCCGCCCGCACCGGGCTTGCCGGCCGCATCAAGCGCTACTCGGCGTCGGAGGCGCTGACGAAGTCGAGGGCATCGACCTCCTCGCACCTGGTGGTGCTTGCCCGCGACGAAGCGACGCTCGGCGCGCTCGACCTCGATGCGGGCTGGGTCCCGCTCGGCGCGCCGGACCGGATGCGGGCATGGACGGACGGCTACACGAGCATCGTTCCGCTGCTGCGCTGGTGGTAGGGCGGTACACCGCGGGCGCAAGAGCGATGCATGGGAATGAAGATGAGGATGAGAGGGCCGATCGCCGTGATGCTGTGGAATCTCGCCCGATGAGGCAGCGCCGACCATGTCCGAGTGGCGCTGGAGCAGTCCGTTGCTCACATGGCTGCCGGGGTGACGCTTCAGACCCGCTTTCGAACGCCTTTGTCGGGGGGTGGGGAGGTCGAGGTTTCGGACCCATTCGCAGGGGACGAATCCGGCGAGCAGGTCGTGGGGCATGACCGGGAAGGAGAACAGCAGCTTCCAGGCGGCGTCGTACGGGGTGATGTTCATAAGCGGCGGTTCCGGGCGAAGGATGCGACCGGAGCGGCAGCGACCCACGCCTGCCGGTTGGCGAGGCGGGGGCAGGTGCTGCGGCGTTCGGTCGATGGCTCCGGCGAGGGTGCCCCGACCGGCGCCGTGCATCCATCGGCGTGGGGCCCGTTGTGTGTAGGACTTCAGCCCGACGGCATGAAGCATCGCCCCAAGGCGCGTTTCCTCTCTTACACCAGCCAGTCGGGGTGCCTCTGGCTCGACCTGTTGACCTGCATCGCGATTGCCGCAGCGGTCTACGGCGGCGTGCTGCGCGCCATCGACTGGCTGTTCTTCGCCGGCGTCTCCGCCACCCTCGTGCTCTACCAGATCGTCAACTTCCACCACTACATCGTGGACGCCATCATCTGGCGCTCCCCCAAGCCCACCCCGCCCTGCCCCCCGGCCCATGCCGGCTGAGATGGTGGGTGCTACGATGATCCACGTCATGCGCCCGTCGATTCCCCGCGTGAAGAACCGATTTCCCGGCCAGGGGCTTCCCCATGGAATCGATACGTCTCGGCCAGCCGACCCTTCTCCCGAGGCTCGAAACCATGATCCGTGACAAGAAGGCGTTCGAGCTGCGGTGGCTGGAGCGGTTCCGAGTCGCGGCCGGTCTGGAGTTCGAGATTGACGACGCCCGGCAGGTCCGTGAGGCTCCGGACTTCCTGATCAGACATCGAGGCCGGACTGTGGGAGTGGAGGTCACCAGCCTTCAACTCGATCAGCACAGAGCTTCGAAAAAGGGCTCTGCGCTGCAAGAAGGACTCGCTATCCGACAAAAGATCATCGAAGACGCACAGAAGCGGTACTTCGACGAACGGAATCCACCGATCAATGTAACGGCCTGCTTCGAGAGTAAACCCTGTCGAGGAGGTTTCAGAATCGACTGCAACGAGGTGGTGCGCTACTTGGTCGATAGCCTGCACCAGCTCCGCCTGGAAGATTTCGAGCAACGCAGGCTGGATCAGTACTCGGCACCGCCGGTACACCCTCCCATAAGCTTCCTGTACGCTCGCGGGCTACCTGCAGGTATCCGACCCCGGTGGCAGCTCGCCGATCCAAGTTGGGCCGGGAAATTTCGACCTGCTGCTGTCCAACGCTTACTGAAAGAAAAAAATGCACGCATAGAAAGGTATAGGCAGACTGCGGCAGAAAACTGGCTCTTGATCGTCGCTGATCGTCTCCATTCGCCTGGAAGATTCCGTCCCCCGGAGCAGAACCCACTGGAGTTGCCGGCAAGCGCCTTCGATCGCACTTTCTTTCTTTGTGAGCCGGGGCCGTATTCGTTCCTTGTCGACTGGAACGGCGGCAAGTGCATCAGGCTACCTGATCATGCGTGAGCTCGAACTTCGAATTCGCCCCCGGACAACACCGCTCGCTATGCCATCCGGGCTACGAGTGGCCTCCTCCGGTGGCGCAGGACTCGCACAGCCGCGCCACCCGCGCAAGCAGCTCCTCCCCGCTCTCGCACTCGATGAGCCACTCGCCGACGTCGACCGCCCGCTCCGGGTCGGCGATCTCCGCCAGCTGGCCGGCCAGCCGCTCGACCGTCTCCGCACCGAACTTTCGCACCGCCTGCCGACGCATGACTGCGATCTCGCCTTCTGCCCGGCCTTCCGCGCGACCTTCGTTCCGACCTTCGGCCCTCAGCTTGGCCGACCAGTCCATCCCCACTTGCTGCAACATGATTATCGCCTCCCTCACGTTCACCAACTCCGGCATCTCCGAGTCAATGCGGTGCATTGGAAAATGCACCTGCCCGAACCAAGTCAAGATGGCTTCGAGCAAGCTGTCGTACTGCGGCTCCGGCCACCTCGCGGATATGTTGCGGAGCTCTGCGGCTACCACCTCCGGGTCGGGAGTGCGCGCGAGCCTGACCAGCTCCGCCATCCAGTTGCGCCCCTCGAGCAAGGGGCCAGTATAGCCGCCCACGTCGAGCACGAAGTGGCGTTGCGACGGTTGGTAGGGCGCGCGGGGTGCGCCCGGGGCGGCGCACAGCTCTGCGACTTCTTCGCCCACTTTCCACTTTTCCGAGCCGTAATACACCACAATGGGCAGCACCGGGGGGAGCTCGGCGGAGGAACGGCGCAGCCGGTCCTGGTACAGCATCGCGGTATAGACCAGAACGCGCACTGCCATCGTCCGGTCCACCGTGGATTGGAACTCGAAAGTCACGAGGACGGCGCTTGGCCGGCCGCGCAGTTTCACTTCCCACACGCGATCCGAGTGCCGCTCCCGGGCATCGTCGCTCACTTGGCCTGCGGGCTCGCGCGTCGGCGCGGAGAGGTCTAGATTGCTCACCCATTCGGGGGGGACGAATCCCGCGAGCAGGCCGCGCACCATGTCCGGGAACGAGAAGAGCAGCTTCCAGGCGGCATCGTGCTTGGCCATGGACGGGGGCTCCGGGCGGTGTCGGGTGCCTCGGCCGGAGCGCCGGTGTCGTCGCGCGCGTCCTTGCCGAAGCGGCAGCCGCCCCGGCGCCCGGTCGATGGCTCGGGGGAGCGTGCCCCGTGCCGCGCCGCGCGTCTACGGGCATTGCGCCCGTCGTGTGTAGGACTTTCACTCGATCATGCGTACGCCGGAGGCGGATCGGATGCCTGCACTCCGGGGAGTGGCTCGCCGCACGCACGGCGGAAGCCTCTTGTCCGGAAAGGAGGAGCGAGCCGATGAGCCTCGTTCAGACCGCGCAGTTGCCCGATGAGGGCGAGAGCGCCCGCAGTCACCCGCCGGAAAGTGCCGCGACCCACGTCCCGGCCCATGCGAGCTGATGCCGCAGGCTCGAACGGTCATGAGACGCCTCCCTGCAACCGAAGCACTTTCATTCTTCATGCGACGGTTCGAAAGATGATTTGCAGGCATCGCGAACAGTCACTGAACGAGACGCAGGGGAGCGTCGACGAACATTGGAAGTCCTGTCCTCGATGCTCGATCCGTCATGGGACTGAGCATGTATTTCGCCGCTATCCCGACGCATTCGGCACCACGCCCAGTTGAGCTACGGCAAGACATCCGGAGGGACCACAGAGCCACTGCACACGTTGTCGCGGAAGGCATTACGGCGAAGTGGACAGGAATCGGCTCTGCAGCACTGTGATGAGCGTGGCTTGAGTCATGCGTATTGAGAGAATGTCCCGACAGTGCGCGCGGGCCCGTGACAGGCACGGGTTCCGGCCTCGGACCTTGCCGTCCCCGGAGTCCCCGCACCACGTTACCCCCGTCGGCGGCCCGACGGTTCGGGAAATACCGCTCGCGATGCCATCCGGACTACGAGTGGTCTCCTCCGTTCGCAGCGGTCTCGCACAGCCGCGCCACCCGGGCGAGCAGCTCCTCGCCGCTTTCGTATTCCAGAATCCACTCGCCGACCTCGCCCAACCGCTCCGGGTCGGGGATCTCCGCCAGCCGCTTGGCGAGCCGGTCTGCGGTCTCGGGACCGAACTTCCGCGCCGCCTGCCGGCGTATGGCCTCGGTCTGGCCTTCGGTTCGGCTGCGCTCGATCCGCGGCGCCGCCCATTCGGCGAGCCGCTGTTCTGCCCACCGCTCGACCTGTTCACGCATGATTTCGTTCGGCAGGGTCTTCCCCTCGTTCAAGTCGTCGAGAATCGACAAGTCCAGCTTCGGCATCTTGTATCGCCTGCCCGCCTGTTCGTACCAGACGATGAAGGCGCCGAACAACCCCGGCTGCTCGGGGAACAGCTCCCCGGCCAGCGCCTTCAGCTCCGACGCGACTTCCTGCGTGTCGCGGCAGTGCGCGAGCCGAATCAGCGCTGCCATCAGGTTGGGCTCTTCGGGCAGGGCGCTAGTATAGGCGGCCACATCGAGCAGGAAGTAGCGCTGCGACGGCTGGTAGGAGTCAAGGGCTTTGTCGCTCGGTACGCACAGCCCCGCCATGTCCTCCTTGGCCCACCACGGCACCGTCCCGTGGTAGAGCACGATGGGGAGCACCGGAGGGAGGGGCTCGGGCTCGGCGCGGTGCCGCCGGTCCGTCCGGTCCTCGTTGTCGGACTCGGCTCCGGCGGCACGCCGCAGCTCCTTGCTTCGCAGCAGGTCCTGATACAGCAGCGTGGAGTAGTCGAGGACGCGCACCGCCATGGTTCGGTCCACACGGGACTGGAACTCGACCGTGACCAGGACGAAGCCCGACCGGTCGCGGCGGCGCGCCCGCCACACGCGGTCCGCGTGGCGCTTGCGCAGCCGGTGGCTCACGAGGTCTGCGGGCCAGGGTTGCAGAGTGGAGAGATCGAGCATCTCGACCCATGCGCGGGGGGCGAACCCGGCGAGCAGGTCGCGCGGCATGGTGGGGAAGGAGAAGAGCAGCTTCCAGGCGGCATCGTGCGAGGCCATGGGCGAGGGCTCCGGGCGGGAGATGCGACCGGAGCGGCGGTGGCCCGAGCCTGCCGCCAGTCGGCAAGGCAGGGACGGGCGCTGCGGCGTCCGGTCGGTGATGCCGGTGAGGGTGACCCCGCCGGCGCCGGGCATCCGTCGGCGTGGGGCCCGTCGTGTGTAGGACTTCAGCCCGACGGCGCGTACGCCCCGGTCAGCGATGCCACTCCTCGGAGAACGCCACGTGTGACGTTGCCCGCACCGCCGACGGTCGCTCGCATGATGGCGCTCGCCGCGGCTTGAATGGTGACGGAGATCCCGCATGCAGCCTGAATTCGAGGGGAATCGGGTAGTCTTCTGCGCGAGCACCGGGCGTACCGCGACGATGTTCCTGGCGACCTGTCTCAATCGGCTGGAAGGGGTCGTCGGACTGCACGAGGGGCATTTGCCGGGTGTGCCGGGTGACCGGCCGCTGCCGCGGCTGCCCCTGATCAACGTTCAAAATCGCAGGGCCTGGCACGATCCGGAATACGCCACGCGACTCGTCTCCGAGACAAGGGATGGGGCGACCCTCGACTCCGCGGCCGGGGGAGCCCGCCTGCTCGCCGATGTGGCCTTCTACAATGCGCCCCTGCTAGCGGCGATTGCCGAACGCCACCCGGATGCCTTGCTGTTCGTGATCTTCCGTCGCTGCGAGGGCTTCGTTCGGTCGGCGACGGTCACAAGCGGTGAAGACCCGCAGCCCGCCGGCTGGCCGGGCCGATCCAAGCCGCTGACCGACCGCGAAAAGTTCATCTCGCTGGGCAGACTGAAACCGGAGCCGGGCCACCGGGATCATGCGTCATGGTCCGACTGGTCCGCCGTGCAGCGCAATATCTGGCTCTGGACGACGGTCAACCGGCGCCTGCTCCAGTTCGCGGGTGCCCACCCGAATTGCCATCGCCTCCTCTTCGAGGACCTGGTCGAAAGACCGGCGGCGTTCTGGACGGACTTCCTGCGAAAGCTCGGAATTCTCTCGCCTTCGGCGCTTTCCGCGTGCGTCGAATTCTCGAAGTCGAAGATCAACCGGCGCCGGTCCTACCAGATCGGTCCCGCCGCAAGCTGGAGTGCGGCGGAGCAGAACCTGTACACGGAACGCGCACGCCCACTGGAGAACGAGATCTATGGCTGACTCCCTGGAGGCGCGCATCGTCGAGATCATCGAATCGACGTTGCGTAAGCAGAGCAGCAACCCGGCGCTTACCCTGGACGCCGAAGACTCGATGGAGACGATCGCCGAATGGGATTCCCTGACGTTCATGAGCGTCTTTGTCGCGATCAACGACGACTTAGGCATCGATCCCGATTTTGACGACGCGATTCACTACCTCTCCATCCCCTCTCTTCACCACTATCTCGAAAGGGTCGCCCGCTGATGTCTCGCCACACCGGCCGCAGAACGCTCCTGGCGCGGATGCGGGCAACCATCGATGCCCATGCC
>JAJECB010000253.1 GCA_022822245.1 Gammaproteobacteria bacterium | reverse complement strand
TCCGTCCGCCGGCCCTTCACCACGTCCTGCCCCATCGAGGGCCGGTGCCCCGCACCGCTGCCCTTCGCGTTGCGGGCGCGCTCGAGAAGGTCCGCCTCGAGGGTGTCGAGAGCCTCATTGCTGCCCTCGGCGGCGGCGACGAGGAGGTCGGGCTCGAAGCCGTAGATGACCTCGAGGTCGAAGCCGAGGGCCCGCCCGATGGCCGCGCTCTCCGCGGCGAGCCGGATCGCGAGCCGGCGCGAGTCATCCCGGAGATCGCTCTCCCGGCTCGTGAGCCCGGTCGCGGCCGAGACCGCGTTGCGCATGCAGTTCGCGGTGAGCTTGGACCACCGCTCGCCCCACAGGTTGGTCGTCACCTTTGTGCTGTCCGCGGCCCGGAGCATCTCCGCCACCTCCGCCACGCGCGTGGTCGGCCGGCCGTGCGGCTCGCCGATCCGGAACACGGTGTGCCGCTCGCCCCCGAGGGGCACCGCGCGCCGCACGTGGCCGGGCTCGAAGAGCTCCACCGAGATGACGCTCGCGATGCACCCCACGGTGCGGCCCCAGCCGACGACGCCGGCGATGGTCTCCTCGTTGATGCAGTTCTGGAGTGACACCACGAACCCGTCCGGCGCGAGGAAGGGCGCGATCATCGTCGTCGACCACGCGGTGTCGTAGGACTTGGTGCACACGAACACGATGTCGAACGGCGCCTCGCGCGAGAGGCTCTCGAGCTCCGAGAGGTGAAGCGCCCGTACCGGCACCGTGAACCGTTCCGCCTCGGTCACCCCGAAGATCTCGATGCCGTGGGTCTTCATGTACTCGACGTGCTCGGGCCACGGATCGAGGAAGGTGACGTCCTGCCCCTTGCGCACGAGGTGCCCGCCGGTGTAGGCGCCGACCGCCCCGGTGCCGACCACCGCAATCTTCCGTCCCACGCTCCGTTTCTCCTCTTGGCATCCACCGCGGGGTCGCGGCCGCTCAGTCGCCGCCGCCCGCCGCCGCGTGCGCCGCTACCGGCGCGGGCGCCGGGTCCGCCGCCGCCCGGAACTCCGTCTCGAGCCGCGCCGCCCGCCGCCTCGCGGCTTCGACGCTTCGCTCCTTCACGTGACCGAAGCCCTTGATCCCCTCCGGCACCGAGGCGAGTGCGACCGCCGCCTCGTGGTTAGCGGGGGCGAGCCGGTCCAGGATCTTCCCCACCGACTCCCGGTACTCCTCGATGAGCCGGCGCTCCATCCGCCGCTCGGCGGTCCGACCGAAGAGGTCGAAGGCGGTCCCCCGCAGGCGCCGCATCCGCGCGAGAACGCGGAACGCGCCGAAGATCCAGGGCCCGAATTCGCGCTTTCGAAGCTCCCCGGTCTCGGGGTCGCGCCGCGCGAGGAGGGGCGGGGCAAGGTGGAAGCGAAGCCGGAAATCGCCCTCGAACTGGCGCTTCAGATCCGCCTCGAACCCGCCGCTCGTGTAGAGCCGGGCCACCTCGTACTCGTCCTTGTACGACATGAGCCGGAAAAGGTTGCGCGCGACCACCTCCGCGAGCCCGGTCCGCCCGGGCGCGCGTTCGGCCTCCGCCGCCCGCACGCGCTCGACCGTCCGGCGGAAGCGTTCCTCCCACGCCTCGTCCTGGTACTCGCGCAGGAACGCGGCGCGGTGCTCGACGATTGTGTCCAGGGTCTCCGGCGCCCCGTCCTCGCTCTCGCCCTCGCCTTCCCCTTCCGCCTTCGCGACCATGAGGGGCCGCGCCGTCTTCCACACCCGGGCCGGGTCGTGGGCCGCGAGCCGACCCCACCCGAAGGCCTGCCGGTTCGCCTCGACGGCGACCGCGTTCAGGCGAATGGCCGCCTCGATCGACTCCGCCGCGAGCGGCACCAGCCCCTTCTGGTACGCGAACCCGACCATGAAGAGGTTGGTGGCGATCGAGTCCCCGAGGAGGGCGGTCGCGAGGGTGGTCGCCTCCACGAAGTCCACCATCTCGCGGCCCGCGATGTCCTGGATCTGGCGGGCCATGAGCCGCGACCCGAGGTCGATGGTGTTGTCGATGACGAACGCGGCGGGCGGGGTCACGTCCCCGTTGACGACCGCCCGCGAGGAGCCCTGGTCGATGGTCGCGAGGCTCTCCGGCGCGGCCGCGGTCACCATGTCGCAGCCGAGGAGGAGCCGCACCGCGCCCGCCCCGATGCGGGTTGCGTGCAGGTCCTCGGCCCGCTCCGCGATGCGCACGTGGCTCGCCACCGCGCCGTTCTTCTGGGAGAGGCCGGTCGAGTCGAGCACGGTGATCCCCTTGCCCTCGACGTGGGCGGCCATCCCGAGGAGCGCCCCGATGGTGATGACCCCCGTGCCCCCGATGCCGGTGACGAGGATCCCGTAGGGCTCGACGCACCCCGGGATCCGCGGCTCCGGGAGGTCCGAGAACGGGTCGGGGCCGTCCCCCGTGCCGCCGCTGCCGCCGCCGGCCCCCGGGCCGGCCGCCTTCCGCACCTTGCCCCCGTGCACCGTCACGAAGCTCGGGCAGAACCCCTTGACGCAGGAGAAGTCCTTGTTGCAGTTGGACTGATCGATGCGGCGCTTGCGCCCGAGCCGGGTCTCGAGCGGCTGCACCGACACGCAGTTCGACGCCGCCGAGCAGTCCCCGCACCCCTCGCACACGAGGTGGTTGATGAACGCGCGCTTCGGCGGGTCCGCCATGAGGCCGCGCTTGCGGCGCCGGCGCTTCTCCGCCGCGCAGGTCTGGTCGTAGACGAGCACGGTGACCCCGGGGGTGTCCCGCAGCTCGCGCTGCACCCGGTCGAGGTCGTCGCGATGGTGGGCCGGGACCCCGCGCGGCAGGTACCCGGCCGGGTACTTCTCCGGCTCGTCGCTCACCACCACCACCTTCTCCGCCCCCTCCGCGACCATCTGGTGGGCGATGGCGTCCACCCGGACCTCGCCCCCGAGGGGTTGTCCGCCGGTCATCGCGACCGCATCGTTGTAGAGGATCTTGTAGGTGATGTTGACCCCCGCCGCGACCGCGGCCCGCACCGCGAGGATCCCGCTGTGGTCGTAGGTTCCGTCGCCGAGGTTGGCGAAGAGGTGGTTCTCGGTGGTGAACGGGGCGTGCCCGATCCAGTTCACCCCTTCGCCGCCCATGTGGGTCGCGTAGTACGTGCGCCGCCCCGGGTGGAACATCGCCATCCCGTGACAGCCGATCCCGGCCATCGCCCGCGAGCCGTCGGGGACGCGGGTCGAGGTGTTGTGGGGGCAGCCGGAGCAGAAATACGGCGAGCGAGAGAGGATCGAGGCCGCCTTCCCGGCCTGCTCCGCGATCTGGTCGACCCGGGCGAGGCGCTGGACGAGGCGGCGGCCGAGCTCCTCGTCCTCCGCCCCCGGCCCGCCGGGGCGCCGGAGCCGGGCCGCGAGGGCCCGGGCGACGATGGCCGCGGAGAGCTCCCCCCGCTCCGGCACGAGGGGCCTTCCCGACTCGTCGCGCTTCCCGACGATGCGCGCCGGCGCGTCCTCGCGGTTGTAGAACAGGCGCGTCAACTGGTCCTCGATGAACCCCCGCTTCTCCTCGACCACGATGAGCTCGTCGAGCCCCGCCGCGAAGCGGATGACCCCCTCGGGTTCGATCGGCCAGGTGAGGGCGAGCTTGTAGACCGAGAGCCCGATCTCGGCCGCCGTCTCCTCGTCGATTCCGAGGTCGTCGAGGGCCTGGCGGAGGTCGAGGTACGCCTTGCCGGCGGTGACGATCCCGATGCGGGGGCGGGGGGCCGCGACGACCACCCGGTCCACCGGGTTCGCACGGGCGAAGGCGAGGACCGCGGGGAGCTTCTGCTCCAGGAGGCGCTGCTCGTAGGGGATCGGCTGGTACTCGACATCGATGTTGAGGCCGCCCTCGGGAAGCTCGAAGTCGGCGGGCTCGGTGAACCGGAGGCGGTGCGGGTCGACGAGCACCGAGGCCGAGCTTTCCACCGTGTCCGAGACCGCCTTGAACCCCAACCAGCAGCCGGACCAGCGGCTCGCCGCGAAGCCGAAGAGGCCGAGGTCGAGGTACTCCTGGACCGAGGAGGGGTTGAGGACCGGCATGAGGGCGGCGACGAACGCCTGCTCCGACTGGTGGGGCATGGACGAGGACTTCGCGCCGTGGTCGTCGCCCGCGATGCAAAGGACCCCGCCCTTGCTTCCCGCCCCCGCGAAGTTCCCGTGCTTGAGGACGTCGCCGCTCCGGTCCACCCCCGGCCCCTTCCCGTACCAGATCGCGAACACCCCGTCGTACTTCGCGCCGGGGAATATCTCGGTGTGCTGCGAGCCCCACACCGCGGTCGCCGCCAGGTCCTCGTTGAGGCCGGGGTGGAAGCGGACATGGTGCTCCTCGAGGAGAGGCCGCGCCTGGACGAGGGCGTTGTCGAAGCCCCCGAGGGGGGAGCCGCGGTACCCCGAGATGTAGCCCGCGGTGTCGAGGCCGGCCGCGAGGTCGCGGCGGCGCTGCATCATCGGAAGCCGGACGAGGGCCTGGATTCCGGTGATGTAGACGCGCCCGGAGTCGAGGGTGTACTTGTCTTCGAGGGATACGGCCGAATGCTTCACGCGGGCGTCCTTCTGCACGGGACGGGGCGGGGAGTCGGCCGATTATATCGCCCCGGGGCTTCGCTCCCGGGCCGCCTCCCGCGATCCGTCCGTCCGGTCGCCCGTGACGAAGCGCCGTTCCGGTGCCCTGCGTTCAGGTGCGAGCTCCGCGCGCAGCGATGCAGGGGCCGCAAGACTCCTGGAAAATTCCTGCCCAGGGCAGGGGCAGATTGCGAAAAAGGGCGAAACGGCACCCGGACGGCAGGCCTGTCTGCCCGCTTCGTCGCCGGCGCTGATCGCCCCGGGCGGAGCGGAAATCAGGAGGCTTTCCCGAGGCCACGCCGGGTGGCGACACCGATGATACAATTGAAAGGCGCAGCCCGAGAGAAACGGCAACCGCTTCGGCCGCACCGCGTAATCGTACCCGAAGGCTCCGACGTGTTTGAAACTGCCCTGCTCGAGGTCGCCGTCGGCGCGGCTCTCGTAACGTCGCTCTCGCTCGGTTGGTGGATACGCATTTGCGCCGCGGATCGAGAGCGTTCCCGGCTCAAGCGCGGTACTTGGCGCCGCGAGGCTCCCCGTTACCCGGGCCGCCACGGGGCCGGGCTTCGCGCGAGGCGCAATCGGATTTGAACCGCGAGCGCACGGAGGTCCCGGTGGCCTGGCGCGAACCACGGGCGGCGGGACGATTCGCGGCCGCCACGGACTCAATCGCAGTCGGCGGGCTCGAGCGACCGATCGGGGAAGCGCTCCCTCCACGCGGCGCGCAAAGGGAGGAACGCGTCGGGGCTTGAACGTGCGGCGAGCGCGTATCCGGCTTTCCCCGTCTCGCCGGGCGCGTGCCGGACGGAATAGCCGAGGGCTTCGATCCGGGCGACACGGCGAAGCGCGTTTTTCGCGTTCCGGTACACCCCGAGCGACACGCCGTTTCGAAGCGGCCCCGCACTGATGATCGCGACATCGCGAACGCCGCGGTCGCGGAGCTCGTACACTACCTTGATGGCCGCCGCACGACTCTCCAGAGGCGGCAGGTAGACCCGGTGATTCCTCGGCGCCGACGACTCCTTGCGCCGGGTGTCGATCTCGTGCACGCCGCGCGCGAGGAGCCACGCCTCGGCCTCGGCCGCCGCTTGGGGAGACTCGAATCCCGACGCGACGAAGCAGGTGAAGGGCGCGCTCCCGGCTTCGCGGGACGAATCGTGCTCCGCGGGCGGGGCGGCGGAAGCGGCCGGGGCGGCCGTCCGAGCCGAGGCCGGGGCAGCAGCGGCCGGAGCGCGCGCCGAGGTCCCCGGGAGCGAAAGGAAGCTTTGCCACTGATCCCGCCGGGCCGATTCCGGCTTCGCGAGGAGCTGCGAACCATCGGCGCCGGCGGCCCCGCCCGAGGCGGGGGTGGCGAGCTCGCGAGAACCGGCCATGGCGGGGGAGGAAGCAACTTCCGCCGCCGGTCCCGGCCGCGAAGGTGCGGACACGACCGGCGCGGACGGCTCCTCGGGCTTCGGGAGCCGCAGGGCCCCCGCGCCTTCTCCCGGGCTCGCGCCGCCGGCCGCCGGCCCCAGCGCCTGCGCGTTCGTGCGGGAATGGCGGGCGAGCGCGGCATAGACGTCGCCCAGGTTCGCGTGGGCGGCCGCGAGGTCCGGCTTTCGCGCGAGCGCCTCCTCCAGAGCGTTGCGTGCGTCGAGAAGCCGACCCTTCACCGCGAAGAGCACCGCGAGGTTGTTCCAGGGTTCCGGCATCTCGGGGTGGTCGCGCCTGAGCTGCTCGAATACCTCGATTGCCTGGTCGACGTGTCCTTCACGCGCGAGGAGAATCCCGTCGAGGAGCCGCGCGCGCGGGCGGGCCGCCCCGAGATCGAGCACGGGGTCGAGCAGCTCGCGCGCTTCCCCGAGCCGCCCCTCGGCGACGAGCGAAATCGCACGCTCCACCACCTCTTCCGAGGAAGCGCCGGAGGGCACGGGCAGCGCGACCATGGCCGCCACCACCACCGCCACGCACAGGGCGAGGTTCCACCGTCGCGCGCGGGTCCGGAAGCCCGGCCGCGCCTCCCTTCCGCCCGCACCGCCGACCGGCGGGCTCACGGGGAGAGCCCCGGCGGAGCGCGCTCTCGCGGGTCCGAACCGCCCTTCATCCGTCCGCTATCCCACGGATCGACGGGAGCCCCGATTCGGCCCCGGGCCCCCCTCCGCCGGAGGCCGGCGTGCCGGAGATCCAGCGCGAGATGATCTGGTTGGCGATCGCGCGCACCTGCCCGTGGAGGGCCCGCGCGACCGCCGCCATCCGCGCCACGTCCTCGGGGTCGCGGGGATCCGGGGGGTCCGCTCCCCCCGGCCATCCGGCCGCGGTGCGCACCGTCGGTCCAACCGTTCGGAGCGCTTTCGCCGCGATCGCAATCCGCTCGAGCATGCTCTGGCCTGCCCCCGGCCCCGAACGCGATCCGCGCCGGTACCCGTCGACAATCGCATGCCCGACCTCGCGGGCCGCCTCCAGCGTCTCTCGTTCGTTCGCCGAGAGGGCACGCTCCGCGGTGTCCGCTTCGCCGAGCGCCCACTCTCCCTCTCTCCCCGCGCCCTCGAGGTCGGCGAGGGCCGAGCAGGCGGCGTTCACGAAGGCGAGACCCAGGCGGGTCTGTTTGGTCAGCACGATCGAAGCGAAGAGCCCGAAGCGCTTCGTCCCCGCCTCCTCCACGCGGTGCTCGCCCGTCCGGTTGCGCTGCGGATCGAGCCGCACGCTCCCGGTGCGAAGCCCCGCGTGGGTCTGCACGCCGGAGTCCCGAAACAGCGGCTCGGCGAGGTCCAGCATCCACTTCGGCACCGGTTGGCGGGAGCTCGACGGACCGAGGGCCGCGTTCAGCGCGCCGATCGCATCGCGGCTCTGAAGCCGCGCCAGCCCCTGTGTGGCCGCCGCGCCGTACGTCTCTTCGATCCAGCGGCGGGTCGCTCCTCGCAGGTGAACCGCGGCATGCGCGAGCTCGTCCACCTCTCGATCCGGGTTCAGCCCGGCCGGATCGGAGCCGAACCGGACCCGGTCCGCGTCCACCGCGGCTGGTTCGCCGCCCCTCCTTTCGGCCGCCCGAGGGGCGGCTCCCGCCGTGCGTTCGTCGACCGTGACGGCCCGTTCGGCCAGCGCCCGCAGCCATCGGATCTCGCCCGGGTCGAAGGCGTTCAGGAGGTGACTCCGGGCTGGCGTCAGGTAGCTCCTTCGCGGGGCCCGGGCGCCCCGCCCGGTGCTCAGCCGCACCCCCGCGAGCTTCGCGCGCGTCTCCCGGTCGAGGTCGTTCCAGGCGAACTCCAGCGTGCGCGCGAGCCCCGCCGCGCTCGGGTGCCTCGAGATCGCCTCGGGCTGCAACTGAAGCAGGTCCGCCATGTGGACTGCGCACTGCGCGAGCGGGGAGCGCCCTTCGTCGGGGGTAGCCCGATGGCGCGCTCCGGCTTCCATCCAGCGACCGCCCGCCTCGTGCACGATCGCGGCCAGCTCGAGGGCGAGGGTGGTGTATCCCGCGAGCGACTCGGGGCGCACCCCGGAGCGCACCTCGCCGTCGCGATCGTTCCGGATCTGGTAGCCGTCTCCATCCGCTTCCAGGGTGACCCAGTTGATCCACGCACTGGCCGCCCCTTGGCGCTCGCTCCCGGCCGCCACATCGGCGGGGACGATCCCGACGTCCCGGATGAGGCGGTGGGCGAGCGCCTCGACGGCGCCCGGCAGCCGGCGGTGCGCCGCGACCGCGTCGCCGAGCTCCGCGCCGAACCGGGGGGTCTCGAGCTCCGGCCAGTCGAGCGGCGTATCGCCATCCAGGCGTTCGCGGACCGGATCCGGGAGCATCTCCACTGCGCGCGTGAATGTTTCGTCCATCTTCATGGTTCGCTACCTGCCCTCGGAGGCGGTTTTCAATTCATCGACGGAGTCGAAGGAGCGGCCCGACCCGATGGGAAACGGGGAGGCACCCGCACCTTGCGACGGCGCACCGGTCCCGGCCGGGACGGGGGTGCCCCCGTTCCCGAACGCGACGACCTCCGCCGGACGGTTTCCGCGGTAGACCCGCACCGTCGTGACGAGGGGCGCGGCGGGCTCCTCCCTTTCCGCAGGCGGATCCTGCGACCGCGGCAGGAGCACTTCCTGGAGTCGCACCGCCGAATGCGAGGTT